>DASYMM010000227.1:0-20559 GCA_036009085.1 Pyrinomonadaceae bacterium
TCTTCGCATTGACGAAGATTTTAGTTAAATGTATAAATCACGCATGGCAATACTCACGGCAGCGCAGGCAGCGGAGCGACTAGGTATAAGCGTGCGTCGCGTCCAACAGTTAGTGAAAGATGGACGACTACCAGCCGAGCAATTTGGCGGCGCGTTGATGATTAAAGAACAAGATTTGAAGCTAGTCGAGAATCGCAAAGCAGGCAGACCGCCAAAGGCTAGAGATGAGACTGGTTCAAAGGCGAGTAAGAAGAAAGGTCAGGAGAAATAGCGTTCTCAAACGCTAGAATTATGCGTTAGTTGCTCCTACAATGTTTACTCATGCCGACAGTTTTACGAGCAGGCCCATACCGTGTCTATTTTTACAGCCATGAGCCAAACGAACCCCCGCACGTACATATAGACCGTGAGAAACTGTCAGCTAAATTTTGGTTAAATTCTACAAGGTTTGCGCGTAACTTCGGCTTTAGTTCAAAGGAGCTAAGGCAAATAGAGCAGCTAATTAAAGAACACGATTCAGAGTTATTGGAGGCATGGAATGAGCACTTTAGCGTTGGCGGCAGATGAGCGTGTCGCAGATGTGGAAGTTACAGAAGACGAATTAAGAGTGCGCTTGATGGACGGGCGGACGATATGCGTTCCGCTGGTATGGTATCCGCGTCTCTTGAATGCTTCTGTCGAGCAGAGAAAGAACTGGCAAATTATCGGCGGCGGCTACGGTCTTCACTGGGAAGACGTAGATGAAGATTTGAGCACGGAAGGTTTGTTGCGCGGTGCTCCTGCATCTCGTCATTAAAACGCAGAAAAGTTCTCACCGCTTCATTTACAAACCACACATCTTAATAGCGTCTATGGTTTCTTGCCTTCCGCCCATGCGGGGGTGAAGTTTGAGTTGACGAGCCAGAGGACGGGGGCGACCATGGAGTTGATGGCGCGGGTCATGTGGGCGAAGTCTATGTGGGCGATGTCGTCGCCGGGTTGGTGGTATTCGGGGTGGAGTCCGAAGCTCGAAACTGTGTGGGCGACGACGCCGCGACGCGCGAGGGCGTAGTTGTCGGAGCGTTGGAAGAAGTTTTGGTCGGGGTGGGGGTCGGCGACGAGGCGTGCGCCCTGCTTGGCGAGTTCCGCGCCGAGGTTGGAGCGTTCGTAGCCTGTGAGCCAGAGCGTGTCGGCGGCTACTTTCGCGTCGGGTCGCCCGATCATCTCAAACTCCAAATTGGCAACTATCTGTGTGAGCGCGACGGGCGGGTTGGCGAGGAAATACTGCGCGCCGTGGCCGCCCTTTTCTTCGCTGCCGAAGAGGACGAAGTAGGTCGTGCGTTTCGGTCGCGCGTTCGCGCCGAGCGCACGCGCCAGCTCCAGCACGGCGACGACGCCGGAAGCATCGTCGTCCGCGCCGTTATTAATTTGGTCGCCCGTCTGCCCCGTGCCGACGCCGATGTGATCCATGTGCGCGCTCAACAGCACGGCTTCTTGCGATAGTTTCGCGTCGCTTCCGGGCAGCACGCCGACGACGTTCCAGGTGTAGTTCGTCTGCGCGGGCGCGAGCGTCCCGCCGAAGCTGATCTGCGTGCCGTCGGGCATGGCTTGCAGTTCCTTGTAGGCGTCCGTGTTCAGGATGAGGATCGTGGCCGCGCCGCGCCCCGCCCCGGCCATCAGAGGCAACTCCGGCAGACGCGCTCCCTGCGTCGCCCAGTTGCGCCGCAGCGTTTCGTTCTCCGCGACGACGACCGCCGCCGCTCCCTGTTGACCCAAAGCCGACGCCTGCGAGAACAACTGCCGCACGTCGCCGCTGCCGCCCGCCTCTTGCGCGAGCAGCACCACAGCACCCGCCGTAGGCCGCTCGCCCGCGCGCAACTTCTGCAAAGCCCCGCTCGATTGCGCCGACACGACGCGCCCGACGAGCATCTCCTTCCCGTGCACCCAACGACGCTGCGCGCCGCCCGCCGCGTTAAAGGTGAGCGCGGGCGCATCCGCGAAAGCCTGACGCGTGAGCGCAACGGTCTGTATAAAACTCTTCTGCCCCGCCGCCGAAGCGTCGCCCGCAGGCTCCACGCCGTACTGCCGCAACTGCGAAGCGATGTACAGTCCCGCCAGCAACTCGAACGGCGTCCCGCTCCCGCGCCCCTGCATCGCATCGCTCGCCAGAAACTCCATGTGCGCGCGCACGTTTCGCTCCAACACCTGCGCCGCCTGCTGCTGCTGCGCCGCCGCCGTATTCGCCGCGCCGCTTCCGCCGGCCTGCGCGCGCTCGGTCGCCGCCAACGCGCGCGGTTGTTGTTGCGCGACGCTCAAACTGCCCGCCGAAGTTGAGAGAGACAGCACGACCGACAATAGCAGCCGTAATCTTACGTCCGAATTTTTCATCCCGCGATGCGCTCCTGAGAACTTTAGTTTGTTATGGATTCAACCGGCGAACGAGTTTTATGTATCACAGGTTCGCAGTTGATACGTAGAAGCGGGCACACTTGTTTTTAAAAGAAAGATTCTGAGAAGTTTGAGCGACTTGAGACTCGCCGGCCAACGTGCGCGGTTTGTGCTAGATGGTGTCGGGGCGGTGCCGGCCGCTGCCCGTTGCGTACTTAGACGCACACGGGCAGCAAACAGTCGCGCCGCTGCAATTCTCTGCCCCGCGCTTGATAATTTACAGCCCGCGCCCGTTACTTATCGTCGTCGCGCGGTTCGACGCAAGCGCGTCTTCTGACGCTGCACACCAGCCCCTCTTCACAACCGCCACGTTTGCCGAAGCAATCGCATTCCAGTTTGCCGCTCGCGTCTTTCACGCCGAAGCCGTTGCAAGGTTGGTTGTTGATACACGTCCCGCGCCTGCCGTTGGCAAAGCGCGGCGCGCAGTCGCCCTCGCCGTAGAAGAGTTCGACTTTCGGCGGTTCGGGCGGCGGCTGAATGGGTTTCCCCTGCGGCGGCGACACGCTGGCGACCGAAGGGTTTTGCGGCTCGTCGCGCCGGTCGGTTCTGGCGCAACCGTCGAGCAGCGAACAGGCGAGGACGAGGAGAAGCGCGTTGAGCAGGAAGGACGACTTGATGCTGTGCATGATTGACCTCCTATTAAACGGACACGACGAGGGGCGCGCTCAGGGGAAGACCACCGAGCGGACGTGCAGATGATGCGAGTCGTAGGTCTGTCGCTTGTCGCAGCCCTGCGACGAGTCGGACAACGCGACGATGAACTGCGCCACATCCTCCTTAAAGCCCAGATGAGCCATGTCGTTATAGTCTCCCCAGTAGCCCCTGTTATCCGGGCAGACGGGTTTGTCCGGGATGACCGCGAAGGGGAGGAAGATGCGCCCGCCGTCCGGGAAATAAGCGAGGTTGCCTTGCCGCAGCGTGACCGAATCGTTGGGCGCGCCGTCGCGGTCGAGGTAGGAGGCTTTCCAGATGGGCGGCAAGCCGATGAACCCCGCCCAAGCCTTGACGTTCGGGTTGAACTGGTCGCCGGGCGTGTTGAGATTGCCGGGAGTCGTGCCCCATTCGGGAGCCGCCCAACAGCCGGAGAGCGTGCGCGAACAGTATGAACCCGTCACGTAGAAGCGTTTCTTTTCCTCGTCGAAGTCTGTGTACATCACGCGGATGGCGTCGTTGCCGCTCTCGTCTGACGCGCCGCCGATGTCGAAGGAGAACTGCGGCCCCGTGCGCACGTCCAGCCCCGACTTGAAAGCGATCTTGGGATAGATCACGCCGGGGTTGCTCGCCGCCACGGGCGCGCCCCACTGCCCGTTCGCAAAGCGGTTGATATAGACCGCGCTGTTACTCGCTTGAGCGGCGACGTAGAGCGTGCCGTCCGCATGATTGACGCGCAGGCGCGGGTGCGAACTCATAGACATGTTCGGGAACGGCGGCGCGAGTTGTGCAAAATTCCCGTTGACGCTCGGGCTGCGCCACACGTCTATCTGGCTGGTCGTCACATCCACGAAGGCCGCGTAGATGTCGCCTTGCGTGGACGAGGCCATGCTGCCGCCGTCGTAGAAGTGCCCCTTCTCGCTGTTCGGCACGTTGTTCTTCGTGGTGTTTGAGACGCACTGGTAGGCTTCAAAGGTAATGCCCCCGTTGGTCGAGCGGGCGATGCACGCGCCGCCGATGTACGAGTCAGCCCCGGAGACGATGACCGCCCCGTCAATGCCTCCCGGCGGCATCTTGCTCGTCGGGATCGCGAGATTCGCGATGAACACGTAGTTATAAGCGGCGTCGGAAGTGGTGCTCGCAGGGTCGCCCCAGAGCACAGACCATCCGGTGCCTGCGGGCGGCTGCACCTTGCCGCCGTAAGTCCACGTCTGTCCCTCGTCGAGCGAGTAAGACCAACCCATCAAGCTCGCCCCCGGCAGAATTTTGCGCGTCGTGTCCGTGTACTGGATCGTCTGCGCGCTGTTCGTGCCGTCGTTGTAAGTGACGACGACGATGTGCTGCTTGTTGGCGAAGGCGGTGGTGATGGAAGTCTCGGATTGGCCGTCGGTCGCGCCTGTTTTTTCGCCCGTCACGGGCACCCCCGGCTTCTCGCACCCGGTCGCGGCGGCCAGCAGTAGAGTGAAGACGCAGTACACAACAGAGGTCAGCAATCTTTCCCGCCCCGGTGCGAACACGAACGCGTGCTGGATAGGCATAAAGCCTCCTTCCTAATTGTGGGACTTGGTTCTCAAACTACTCGGAGCTTTGTCGCTCGACGTGTGTGACGCGAGAGGAAGCCGTAGTTGAGTCTTCCCCGTGTCAGGGTGGAATCCTCCTCAAAGTGAAGGAAGATGGATTTGCGAGGCACGCCGGGGCATTTCCCGTCGCGCCATTCTCAACGCCCGTGCTCGTTAAGACTCACAAAGCATCTCTCACTAACGAGAATAGTGGAAGGTGTGTAAGGTAGGACACTTATACGCTTAAGCTGGAAAAAAACAAGCCTTAAATAGGCGCGGCTATTTCGACGGCAGGGATCGGCGAAGCCGGAGTCAACGAAGCGGGCGACGAGACTCAAACTCGCAACCCTTACTGTTGGAAGGAAAGCACGAGACGGGGATCGAACCCGCAACCCCCGGCTTGGGAAGCCGATGCTCTACCATTGAGCTACTCGTGCATGAGCGCGCTAATTTCCGGCGTTTGCGTCCCTTGCGTGCAAACAATTTCGGATGCGTTGGAAGATACTCAAACGCGTGCGCGGCTGTCAAACTGACAGCGATTTGCAACCGGTCTAGGCTCTTGAGTGCTAATCGTTTTCGACCAACTCCGGCTGCGCTTGTTCCGGCGCGGAGGATTGATCGTTCGATTCTGTGGCGGGTGCGTGAGCTTTGGCGGCGTCGGTGTTGAGCGCGGGGGCGAGGGCGGCTGGGTCGAGCGTGCCGACGGAGGCGAGGGGGTCGGCGATGTAGGCGCGCACCTGTTCGACGAGCGGCGTCGCGCTCCAACGCCCTTCTGTCGCCGCCGCGTCGCCCTTGTTCAGGCGATAGAGGCCGAGTTCGAGGTGGAAGTGTTCGAGCGGCGCGCGGCTGTGGCGGTAACGCCAGTCAATCATCGTGAACATCGGAAACCACGTGTAGCCGACGACGGGGATGCGCTGGCTGCGTAAGTATTTGACGGCTTCGACCGACGATTTCAACCAGCGCGCGCGCAACTCTTCCGAGCCGAACGCGCTCGTCTCCGTGATGATGATGGGCGCTTTGTAGCGTTGGTAATAATCGTTGATGACTCCGGCGAAGCCCACGCCGTCCTCTTCGTGCGCGCGATAGGCGAGACGCCCTTTCGGGTCAACGTAGAGATGCTGCGTTGACCACTGCGGGTAGAAATTCATGCCGAGCACGTCGAGCGAAATCGGGTGGCGCGCGATCTCGTCGAGCATGTCAACGCTCGCGCCGCTACGCACGAGCCACGGAAAGAGCGGGTGATCGTGCGTGATGTGGCCGACGAGGAGATCGTAGGCGAGATAGCCGCGCCGCTGTTCTTCCGCCGCGAGCGATTCCAAATCCTGCCGGATGGCGCGGCTCAAGCCCGTCGCTTCGACGTGCACCATGATCGAGAGCGGGTCTATCTCTTTGATCGCTTCGACGGTGGCGATGATGCCGCGCACGAGTTGCAGCATGATGCGTATGTAGCCCGTGTCGCCGCGAAGATACGGCGGCCACAATCCGCGCTTGCCGCAGTAGAGCGCGTTCACGAGCGGCTCGTTCAAGGGCGTGTACCACTTGACCACATCCTTGTAGCGGCGCGCGAAGGCGGCGGCGTAACGCGCGACGGCGTTGACGTAGTCCTTGCTGATGAACTCTTTCTTGAGCCAGAGCGGGCAGCCGTAGTGCATCAAGTCAACGATGGGCGTGATGCCGAGTTCTTCGGACATGTAGGGCAGGACTTCGTCCGTCCAACGCCAATCGAAGACGCCCGGCTCCGGCTCGACCCTGTACCACGGCACGCCCCAACGCAAAGCGCGCACGCCGAGATCGCGCCCCAGCGCGAGGTCTTCGCGCCAGTGCTCGTAGTGTCCCATCAACTGATATTCGTCGAGCGCGCGATGCCCCGCCTTCACCTGCGGCACGAACGTATCCTCCACGCCGCTCGCCCAGATGAAATCTTCGGGACTCGTTCCCAGTATCAATCTATTCATAAAGTGACGAGTGACAAATGACGAGTGATGCGTTAAAGACAGGTTCCAAGTTTCAGGACTAAGTTTCTTTTGTTTTCAACTTGTCACTTGTCACTCGTCACTTGTCACTGTTCTAGTGACGCGCACCATGTCGAAGGCGACGTGGGCGCGGACTGCGTAGAGGCCGATGCCGGTGGCCTCTGTGGTCGTGTCGAGTTCGCAGAGCGGCTCGGCTTCCCAGTGAACCGAGAGCCGCCCGTTCTGTTTGCGAAAGCGAAACTGCTGCATGACGAACGGGTCGAACGACGCGGGGAGCGGCCAGCGTTCGACCGGCGAAGTATTCTTCCAATTGCGGGCGACGAGCAACCACTTGCCCTCCGCTTCGCCATCCGGCTCGACCGCGATCTGCGGGTCAGGCTCTGCCGCCGCGCCGGGGCGAGAGGCCGGGTAGAAGCCGTAACCGCCAACGCCCCGCACACCTTTGCGCTCAAGCCGCGCGTTGACGACCAACTCGTAAGACTCAAGCGGCGGCCCTCTGTGAATGGCGACCCCGTCTGGGCGGCCTGCCGGGTCGTCGTAGCGCAAGAGACCGTCCTCTAAACGCCAATCGCCGGGGTTGTGTTGCCAGCCGCGCGCGGCGAGCGTCCGCCCGTCTTGCGTGAACAGTTCTTCCCAACCGTGTGTTAACTCGAAGCCCTTGAACGCCGCTTGTGCGCCTGCTTCCGCGACGAGCGCGACGGAGTCCGGCGCGGCGTTCAAAGTACCTTGCCAGCGCACAACTCTTTCGTCAAGAAAAATTGTCGCAAAGGACTCGTCAACCACCACCCGCAGGAGGTGAAAAGCTCGCGGCGCGAAATCCGCCGGGAGTGCAAATCGAGTCTCCAACTGCCCGTCGTCCGCCGATTGGCGACGCACACGCGCCTCGTTCGCTTCCGGCTCAATCGTAAACTCCAACGCGCACGAGTCGCCGCGCAAAAGTTCGACGCCGTACGCGCCCGTTTCGTTCGCTGCGACCGCACGCAGGCTCACTTCCAGAATAAAACTCGACGCGCCCGTCGCCCGCCGCGCCGACGCACGCGCGCCCGCCGCAGAGACTCCCCGCGCCTCGCCCTCGCGCACGCTCCAACGCGCGCCTCCCGCCGCCGCGCACGTCCAGCCCTCGCCCAGTTCGTCTTCATGTTCGCCGTGGAAGCCCGCGAAGGTCGGCGGCGTGGGCGCGGGTTGCGGCGTCGTCGTCGCGCCGAGCACGGTCATGCGTTCGCCCACCCAGTCGAGCCGGTCAATCGCGAGCACGCGCCCGCGCTCGCCGTCCCAACGATGATAGACGCAGAACAACTGCTGATTATCCGGCGCGCGCACGACCGAGTTGTGGCCGGGGCCGATGACGCGTCCCGGCACGGTGCGAAGTATCGGTAGCACGCGCTCGCCGTCCGCCGCCTGCTCCCATTCGCCCGCGCGCTCGATACGGTCGCTCACGGCGTAGCTCACGCCGTAAGTCAGGTTTTGCCAGTTGCCGCCGCTGAACAGCTGGTAGTAGAGATTTTTTCGCCGCAGCACGAACGGCCCCTCGACCGTGTGCCAGCGCACGCCGCCCTTCTCCTTGCGCGCCGGGTCATAAACCTGCCAATCGTAGCGTGCGCGCGTCACGGGTTGCGGGTCGCCCGCGAGCGTGAACGGGTCGAGCATCCGTTCGCGCACGGTGCCCGTGCCGATGTGCGTGTGCGTGAGAAAATCCGTCGCGTAAAAGAGCCAGCGCGTGCCGTCCGTTTCGATGAAGACGTGCGGGTCAATGGCAAACTCGGCATCGGTCAGTTGATGCCCGCTGTCTGTGAACAAGCCCGCCGGGTGCGAGGCTGTGGCGACGCGGATGTGCATACGCTTCTCGTTGCCGACGCTGTAATACATCAGGAAACGCCCGTTCTCATAGACGACTTCGGGCGCCCAGTAGCAAGGATACTCGCCGGGAAGCGGCACGAGCGCGCCTTTGAGTTCGCGCCAGTGGACGAGGTCGCGCGAGTGCATGACGCCGAAGGCGCGACCGTCGCGCCAGAAGCCCGTCGAGTAAGCCCAGTATTCGCCGCAGTGTTTGAGTATGAAGGGGTCTGGAAAATCGCGCCCGTAGACGGGATTCAGATAAGTTGCGCCGCCCGCGTTCGGTTCTTCTGTCGTCGAGGTCATAAAACAGCCCTGTGTGTTCGTTTCAAAAAGCGCGCCGGTTGAGGGTTCAACGCTCGCTGATGTACTTCACGTTGTCGCGCCCGTAGCGCAGCGTCTCCGCCATCCAGACGAGTTCGTCGAGGAAACCGGCGGTGCGCTTGATATACGACTCGTCGAGGAGCGCGCCCGACTCGTCGAAAATCTTTCCCACTCTGGAAAAGTTCACGTCCGTGAAGATCGCCATGAGGCCGAGTTCGCGCAGGACGGGCAGCAGATTTTCGATCACGCGCGTCCCGCCCCAGCCGCCCGCCGAGACGCCGCACACGCCCACGGCCTTGTGTATGTACTCCTTCAAGTTCGTGTCGAGCGCGTGTTTCAGTAGCCCCGGATAACCGTGATTGTATTCGGGCGCGACGATGACGAGGGCGTCGGCGCGCTGGCACGTCTGGCTAAAACCCGCATCCTTGATCGCCTCGCCCGCGTCCGTCGTCGGCAAATTCAACTCGCGCACGTCAATCAACACCGACTCGACGTTCGCCAGTTTCCGCACCTCGCCCAAAACGAACCGCGCGACATGCTCGCTTATGCGCCCCTGTCGCGGCGTGCCGAGAATCACCGGAATGAACAGCGGTTTCTCTGTGCTCATTTGCGTGCGCTCCTTTTTTAACGATCTGTTGACTGCCGAAAGCCCCAAACTGCCGAAAGCCCCAAAGGGGCGACATGTAATAGCCTGTGGCAACGCCACAGGAAACTAGCCGTCATCAGGCCAAGCCCTGAAAGGGCGAAATAATCTATGCCGCCCTTTCAGGGCTTCTCATTAAGGGCTTCCACTAACCCGGCGCGATGCGCCGGGCTCTTGCATCTCGCCCCTGCGGGGCTTTAAGAGACTTCTCAAACGGTTTCTTACAAAAAACTTCTCAGCCAGTCCTCTAACGAACTTCGTCCAACGCCGCGACGAGCCGCGCGATGTCCTCTTCGTTGTTGAAGAAGTGCGTGGCGACGCGTATGCCTTCGGGCTTTTGCGTGACGGCGACGCCGCGCGTCGAGAGATGGCGTGCGACGCGCGCCGGGTCGTCCGTCGCCACGAGCGTCTCCGCCGAACGCGTCGCTTCCGTCCGCAGCGGCGACAACACACGCCAGCCGGCCGCCGCGAGTTGCTCCGTCAGTTGGCGATTGAGTGCGAGCGCGCGCCGCTCGATCTCCGCCGTGCCAAGCGCCAACAGATAAGTTGCCGACGCGCCGAGCGAGAAGATGCCAGCGAAGTGCGGGCAGCCCATCTCCGCACGCGCCGCTGCATCCGCGCGCACGTTGCACTCCTCGTTCCGCATCTCGAACGGCTGCTCGCAACTCAACCAGCCGACGGCGCGCGGGCGCGTCTCCGCAAGCAACGCGCGGCTCAAATAGACGAAGCCCGAACCGTAGCCGCCGAGCATCCACTTGTGCCCCGTCGCCGCGAGCGCGTCAATCTTCATGCGCTTCACGTCAATCTGAAAAACTCCCGCCGACTGCGCCGCGTTGACGACGAAAGCGTGCTCGCCTTTCTGCGCCCCGATCTCCGCGAGCGGCGCGCGAAAGCCGTTCGAGTATTGCACGTGGCTCAGGCAGATGATCCCTGTGCGCCGCGCCTCCATCGCCGCCGATATGTCTTCAACGCTCAGTTCCCCGTCCCGCGCTTTCAACAGGTGGACGCGCACGCCTCTGTGCATCCACGTGATGGTCGAGGCGGGAAACTCCAACTCGCAGGAGACGACTTCGCCGCGCCCTTCGAGCGCGTCAATGATCAAATTCATCCCCGACGAAGTGTTGGTCGTGAACGCGATCTCCTCGGGGTCGGCGTTGATTAGCAGGGCAATCGCCGCCCGCGCACGCTCGCGCCGCATTAACCAATCGAACCAGCGTTTGTCGCCCGACTCCAAAGTCTCCCGGTAAAACTGCATGGCCGCGTCCGACGAGGCGCGCGACACAGGCCCCGCGCCCGCGCTGTTCAAATAAGCCAGCCGCTCCGTCACCGGAAACTCTGCCCGGACTCTCTGCCAGTCAATTTCATCCACCATTTTCACACCCGCTCCGTCTCACGCCTGAATAGCATACTCCAACCGGATTCAACTCTCTGTGCGCCCGTTTGCACATCGTCATAGAACATTTGCTTGACCGCGTTGCGGCGTCAGTCTATCTTCGCACGCGTCCGCTCTCCGAGGGTGAAATTCAAGGAGCCTTTATACCATGCCAGCACAAACGCCCGCGCCTCCCGCGCCCGCGTGGACGATCCCCGACTATCTGGAAGCCCGCGCAGGCCGCCTGCACATTGACGGCGCGGATTCGCTCGAACTCGTGCGCGCTTACGGTTCGCCGCTCTACGTCTTCTCCGAGCCGCGCATCCGCTCAAACATCGCGCGACTCCAACGCGCCGCCGCCTCCGTGGATCGCCCCGTCAAATTTTGCTACGCCTCGAAAGCCAACTCCAACATGGCCGTGCTCGCGGCGGTGCGCGAGGCCGGGATTGACATAGAGGTCAACAGCGGCGGCGAACTCTTCAAAGCCCTGCGCGCCGGGTTTCAGCCCGCGCAGATCATCTTCAACGGCACGAGTAAAACCGGAGACGAACTGGACGACGCCGTGCGCGCCGGAATCTATTCGATCAACGTGGATTCGGTTTACGAGATCGAACTCGTGGAAGCCGCCGCGCGTCGCGTCGGCAAACGCGCGAACATCACGCTGCGCCTCGTGCCCGAAATCGGCACGCGCTCGCACATCGGTTTACAGACCGCGCTCCTCACCTCGAAGTTCGGCATCACTTCGACGGAAGTGCCCGCCGCTTTCCGTCGCGCCTTGGAAAATCCTGAACTCATCCGCGTCGGCGGCATACACATCCACATCGGCTCGCAGACGCCCGACGTGGAACCTTTCGCCGAAGCCTTCCGCGCGATGTGGGAACACCTCGTCGCGCTCCATCGCGAGACGGGGCACACGCTCGAACACATCAACCTCGGCGGCGGCCTCCCCGTCAACTATCTGCGCGACCGTTCGCAGGCCGACGCGCTGCCCGCCGCCGAACGCGACATGCTCGGCGCAAGCCTCGAACCCTCCGACGTGCTCGACGCCGCCCTGCGCGTCGCGCGCGAGTCGGCACGCGCGACGGACGCGGAACACCTCTTGGATCGCGTCACGATTCTGCTCGAACCCGGTCGCAGCGTGATCGCGGATGCGGGGTTAGTCCTGACCACCGTGCGCAACATCAAGCGACGACCGGAGACGGGCGACGTGTGGCTTCTGACGGACGCGGGCTTCAACCTGTTGCTCTCGATGACGACCTATAAATGGTATTACCATCTCATCTCGGCTTCGCGCGCCGATGCGCCCTCCGGCACGGGCTACAAGGTCGCGGGGCCGCTCTGCGATTCCGGCGATGTCTATTTCGACATCGAAGGCGAAAAGCGGCTGCCCGATTACCGTCTGCTCCCGGCAAACGTGCGCCCCGACGAGGTGCTCGCGCTTTTGAACAGCGGCGCGTATTCGCTCGCGCAAGCGTTTCCCTACAACGGCCGCCCGCTGCCCGCCGCCGTGATGGTGCGCGCGGGCGGCAAAGTTGACCTCGTCCGTCGCCGCGACACTTATGAAGATTTACTGGCCGGGGACATCTGGTAAGCTCCTGCCGACTCTGCGACCGACGCTGCAACTATGTCTGCTGAAAAAGTTATGGACACAAAAAAACCTCTGCGCGACCGTCGCGCGTTTCTTAAATCCTTCGGCGCAGCCGCGCTCGGCGTGCCCCTGCTGCTCAAGAATGCGTCGGCGCAGCCGCAGCGTCGCCGCGCGAAACCTTCCTGCATCGTCGTCGGCGCGGGTCTTTCGGGTCTGGCGGCGGCTTACGCCTTGAAGCGCGCGAACTGGGACGTGACCGTGCTCGAAGCACGCGCGCGACATGGCGGGCGCATACTTTCTTTCCGCTTCCCGGAGAATCCCGATCTCGTCTGCGAACTCGGCGGCGAATGGATCGGCGCGAGCCACGAACGCATGCGCGCGCTCTGCCGCGACTTCGAGATTCCGCTCAAAGATCATCGCTTCGAGGCGTCGCTCATGCGCGACGGTCGCGTCTCGCGTCCCGGCACGTGGGATTTCTCGGCGCAGGCCAACGCCGCCTTCGAGAAGTTCAAACAGACCTATCACAACTACACCGAACGCGACCGCCAACGCCTCGACCGCTTCGACTGGTGGACTTGGCTCGAAGAGATCGGTTACACGCCCGACGATCTGCTGCTCCGCGATTTGCAGGACAGCACGGACTTCGGCGAGTCGATCCGCCACGTCTCGGCCTACGCCGCCGCTTCCGAGTATTTGGAGTCGAGTCCCGCGAACGAGATGGACTTCAAGATCATCGGCGGAAACTCGCGCATCATCGAAGAGTTCGCCAAGCGCATCGGCCACGAGTCCATCCGCACGGGCGCGCAGGTGCAGGAGATTCGACAGCGCGGCGGTCGCGTCACGGTCAAAGCCGGGGGCGCGCTTTACCACGCCGACGCCTGCGTCTGCACCGTCCCCGCGCGCGTGCTCGACCGCATCAAGTTCGACCCGCCGCTCCCCGCCGCCGTCGCGCAAGCCGCAGAAGAGTTGCAATATTCGCGCATCGTCAAAAACCAGGTACTCTTCGACGAACGCTTCTGGGGCGCGGAAGATTTCTCGCTCGTCAGCGACGTGACCTCGCATTACTACTTTCACAGCACGCGCGACCAGCGCAACAAGCAGGGCATTCTGTGCAGCTACGCCATCGGCGAGAAGGCCGACGTGCTCGCCGCGCAATCCGACGCGCGCCGCATGGAGATCATCACGCGCGATCTCTCGCCCTTCAACGAACGCGCCCCGCGCCTCGCGCGCCAAATTCAATCCATGCCGTGGCAGCGCGACCAGCACACGCTCGGCGCATACGCCGTCTATCGCCCCGGCCAGTGGTTCACCCTCCGCCCCACGCTCCAGAGGCCGCACGGCAAAGTCCTCTTCGCAGGCGAGCACCTCGCCGACTGGCAGGGCTTCATGGAAGGCGCGGTGGTGACGGGCGAAGCGGCGGCGAAGGCTCTCGCCGGCACGACGGCAAGAGTCAGGCGCAGGGCATGAGTTTCGCCGACGATTTAACAACTTGAAGTTTTAGCTCATTCGACAAAAAAGGAGATTCCCCTATGTCTCAACGCAGAGACTTGTTCGCCGCTGTAGTTCTGCTGGCTCTCATCTTCGTCAGCGTCCCGTCTGCCGTTAACGCCCAGACGCCTTCTTCCGCGAACACGGACGAAGCCGCCATCCGCCAGATCGTCAAACAAATTGAGGACGGCTGGAACGCGCACGACGGCAAAGCGTTCACCGCGCCGTTTGCGCCGGATGCCGACTACGTTGTCGTGAACGGGATGTTCATCAAAGGCAAAGAGGCTATCGAGAAAGGCCATATAGGTATTTTCACCACCATCTACAAAGAGAGCCATAACGTGGCAACGGTTAAGAGCGTCCGTTTTCTTCGTCCCGATGTCGCGGTGGCTCACGTCGAGTGGAATCTGGAATTTAAAGTTGGCGGCGAAACGAGAAAGGGTCATGCCATGAACACGTTGGTGTTGACGAAAGAGGGTGGCAAGTGGAGCATCGCCGCTTTTCAGAATACGCCGATAGAGCCACAAACGAGACATTGAACATCATTCGCCTTTACAACCGGACAATCCGGTCGCCACACGCACGAGGCCGCGCACGCTGAATCATGTCAACACAACCAGCCACGGAAAACGTCAAACTCATACGCGGACTGACCCTGCTCGCCGCCGTCTCCATCGTCATCGGCAACGTGATCGGCACGGGCGTCTTTTTGAAGGCGCGCGTGATGACCTGCAACGTCGGCACGCCGGGCATGGTCGTCACGGTCTGGATTGCCGCAGGCATTCTCTCGCTCGCGGGCGCGCTGACCTACGCCGAACTCGCCGCGATGATGCCGCGTGCGGGCGGCGAGTACGTCTTCGTGCGCGAGGCTTACGGCCAACGGCTCGGCTTCCTCTACGGCTGGATGCAAGTCTTCATCGCCAAGACCGGCTCGCAAGCCTCGCTCGCCGTCGCCTTCGGAATCTTCCTCAACGACCTGACGAACGGCGCGCTCAACTCCAACTTTTTCACGCTCAATTTGTTCGGCTTCCCCATTCCCTTCGGCAGCCTGCAAGTCGCCGCGCTCGGCGTCATCATCCTGTTCACGCTCGTCAACTGCGCGACCGTCTCCGTAAGCGGCCACATCGCGACGGTGCTCACCTTCGTCAAGATCGCGCTCGTGCTCGGCATCGGACTCGGCGCGTTTGCGCTGGCTAGCGGCGGCGGCTTCGCCAACTACGGGCTGGCGAACGCGGGCGGGACGTGCGAAGGCGTGGCGGCTTCGGCGCGCTCGGGGCTGGCGGGCTTCGGCGCGGCGATGCTCGGCGCGCTGTGGGGCTACGACGGGTGGAACAACCTCACGCTCGTCGCGGGCGAGGTCAAAGACCCGCAACGCAACATCCCGCGCGCGCTCATCGCCGGAATGCTCGTCATTATCACGGCCTACGTCTTCGTCAACATCGCCTACTTCTACGCGTTGACGCCGACGGAGGTGGCATCCGTCTCCGCGAAATCTTCCGTCGCGCGCGAGGTGGCGGTCAGGTTCTTCCCCGCCATCGCCATCACGCTCATCGCCGCCGGACTCCTCTTCTCCTCCATCGGCTCGCTGCACACTTCGATCCTGACGGGCGCGCGCGTCCCCTACGCGATGGCGCGCGACCGCCTCTTCTTCCAAAACCTCGCGCGTCTGTCGCCGAAAACTCGCGTCCCCGTCGGCGCGCTCATCCTGCAAGGCATCTGGGCGTGCGTCCTCGCGCTCTCCGGTTCGTTCGACACGCTGACCGACTACGTGATCTTCGGCTCGTGGATCTTCTACGGCCTCGTCACGGCTTCGGTCTTCATCTTCCGTCGCCGCATGCCGCACGCCGAGCGTCCCTATCGCGCCTGGGGCTACCCGGTCGTGCCGATTCTTTTCCTGCTCGTCACCGCCGGGCTACTCGTCAACACGCTCCTGACGACGCCGACACAAGCACTCATCGGCCTCAGCCTCATCCTCCTCGGCCTGCCCGTCTACTGGTACTGGGCGCGACATAACCGCTCAGTAAATCCAAATTCGGAAATAACTGACGAGCAAGAATAGTCGCAGGAATGACAAGTGATTTATCAGATCGAGTTCAAACCGCCTGCCGTACTTTCAAATGCAATCTGCTCTAGTGGCTTATCTGCCAAGCCTTGATCGCGTCTATCGGGTAGAGGAGCATCAGTATTTCGAGGAGAAGGCTGTCTCTGATCCAGATCAGGAGCGCGATTTCGGTCAGCAGGAAAACGAGGAGCGTGAGGCGTAGGCCGAGACGGCGCGCGAGCAGGAAGCCGAGGGCGCAGGCGAGGATGTCGCCGAAGGAGTTGATGATGGTGTCGCCCGTGTAGCCGAGCGCGAGCGTCGTTTCGCGGTAGCGGTTGATGACAAAGGCCGAGTTCTCGAAGACTTCCCAGACCGCCTCGATTGAGACGGCGAGCGCGAGCCGCCAATTCCACGCCACGCGCGGGAGCAGCCACGCGAGCAGGCCGCAGAAGGCCAAGCCGTGGAGGACGTGCGTGAAGCTGTAAGGGTCGAACAGGTGTTGGGAATTATCCGCGCTCCACGCGTCGCCCGACCAGAGGAGCACGCGGCCACAGGCGCACCACCACAGTCGCCCCTGTTGGCGTAGTTGAAAGACGGCGGCGGTCAGGATTGCCGCGAGCGCAAGCCACGGCCACACTCTTCTCGTTCGCATCTCGTTAGTTTTCACGCGGCCTTAGTTTTCACGCGCGGCCAGAGCCTCGCGCGCCACTTCCCTGTCGTCGAAGCGGACAGTCTCGGTTCCGATGATCTGGTAGTCCTCGTGCCCTTTGCCCGCGATGACGACGACATCGCCGTCGCGCGCCTCCGCAATCGCGCGCGAGATCGCCGTGCGGCGATCCGCGATCTTCTCATACGGTTTACCCGCGACGCGCCGGAGGCCGACTTCCGTGTCCGCGAGAATCGCCTCCGGATTTTCCGTGCGCGGGTTGTCGGAGGTGAGTATGACGATGTCGCTCAGACTCGCGGCGGCCTCGCCCATCGGCGCGCGCTTCGTGCGGTCGCGGTCGCCGCCGCAGCCGAAGACCGTGATCACGCGTCCTCCTCTCGTCACCACGTCGCGCGCCGTGCGCAGAACGTTTCGCAGCGCGTCGTCTGTGTGCGCGTAATCCACGACGACGGCAAAGTCGCCCGCCGTGTGCGCGACGCGCTCGAAGCGACCGGGCGCGCCCGCGCAAGTCTCAAACGCGCGAACCATCAAGCCCAAGTCGTAGCCGAGCGCGAGGCCGGAGGCTGTCGCGGCGAGCATGTTGTAGATGTGCGGTCGCCCGACGAGCGGCGAGGTGACGGGCGACTCGGCCGACATCGCCGTCAACGAAAAACGCATGCCTTCGAGCGTGTATTCGACGGCGCGTGCGCGCACGTCCGCCTCCGCGTCGAGCGCGTAGGTGACGACGTGCGCGCCGCGCTCTCTGAGTTCGGCGGCGAGCCGCACGCCGTAAGCGTCGTCCATGTTGACGACGGAAGTTTGCGGGCGCGAGCCGAGCCGCCCGTCGAAGAGACGCAGCTTGGCTCGATAGTAAATCTCCATCGTGCCGTGATAGTCGAGATGATCGCGCGTCAGGTTGGTGAAGACCGCGATGTTGTAGGAGAGCGCGTCGCAGCGGCGCAGGTCTAGAGCCTGCGACGAACTCTCCATCACGGCGACGCTGCATCCGGCGGCGACCGCGCGACGCAGGAAGCGTTGAATCGCGCTCGCTTCGGGCGTCGTGTGTTCGGCCTTGAACTGTTCCGCGCCGATGCGATAGCCGACCGTGCCGAGCACGGCCACGCGCTCGCCCGCCGCTTCGCACACCGCCGCGAGCAGGTGCGCCGTCGTCGTCTTGCCGTTCGTGCCCGTGATGCCAACGAGTTTGAGTTCGCGCGAGGGATGCCCCTGCACCTCTGCCGCCGCCTGCGCGAGCGCGCCGCGCGCATCCGCGACTTCAATCCACGCGCCCGCGAAATCTGCCGGACGCGCACGCTCCGAGACGACGCCGACCGCGCCCTGCTCCAACACCTGCCCGACAAAATCGTGCGCGTCGAACTTCGCGCCGCGAATCGCCACGTAGAGACTTCCCTCGCGCGCCTCGCGCGAATCGTGTGTGACATCCGAGACGACGCTTGCGCCCGCGTCGCCCGCGCCCGACAGCTTTCCGCCCGTCGCACGCGCCACGGCTTCCAGCGTCGCGTTTCTATTCCGCCCGTTCGCATCCGGCATCCGTTTTTAATTGATCCTTTCTCTTTCGCTCGCCGCGCTTGATTATAAATTACGTCGCCCGTCGGTCGCGCAGCAATTTCGAGTTGCGAGTTTTTCAAGATAGTTTACATCCCCGGCGCGAAAGCATTACCATGCCGCGTCGCTGCTCGCCCGTTCGCTCTCTATGGAGGATCAATGAAATCTCTGACCGCTGCCGCGAGTTTGTCGCTCGCGCTCATCCTGCTCGTCGTCTCGACACCGCTCACGCGCGCGGGTGCGGCGGGTGTCGCGCCCGAATACGATCTCGTGATCCTGAACGGCCTCATCGTTGACGGCACGGGGCGTCCGGCTTATCAGGGCGACGTGCTGGTGCGCGGCGACCGCATCGAACTCGTGGGCAAGTCGCGCCCCGGCGCGCACGCGAATCGCCGGATTGATGCGCGCGGCCTCGTCGTCGCGCCCGGCTTCATAGACATGCTCGGCCAATCCGAACAGAACCTTTTGATCGATCCGCGCGCGATGAGCAAAGTGATGCAGGGCGTGACGACGGAGGTGACGGGCGAGGGCGGTTCCATCGCGCCGATGAACGAGCGGCTCATCAAGGAAGACGAAGATTTTTATCGCCGCTTCAATCTCACGGTTGACTGGCGCACCTTCGCGCAGTATTTCCAGCGCGTCGAGCGTCAGGGCTTGGGGCTGAACCTCGCCACCTTTGTCGGCGCAACGCAGGTGCGCGCCTACGCGATGGGCTACGACAACCGCGCGCCCACCGCAGCGGAACTCGAAGAGATGCGTCGCCTCGTCGCGCAGGCGATGGAGGAAGGCGCGCTCGGCCTGTCCACTTCGCTGCAATACGTCCCCGCGCGCTTCGCCAAAACGGACGAGATCGTCGAACTCGCAAAGGTCGCGCGACGCTACGGCGGCATCTACGCCACGCACCAGCGCAGCGAAGCCAACGCGCTCGACAGTTCGCTCGCGGAAGTCTTCGAGATCGCGCGGCGCGCTTCGATCCCCGCCGAAATCTGGCACCTCAAAACCGCCTACAAGAAGAACTGGGGGCGAATGCCCGAAGTCCTCAAGCGCATCGAGCGCGCACGCGCAGAAGGCTTGAAGATCACGGCAGACGTGTATCCCTACACCGCCGCGAGCACTTCTTTGACGGCTTGCCTTCCGCCGTGGGCGCTCGAAGGCGGCGTCGAGAAGATGCTCGCACGCCTGCGCGACGCGGACACGCGCAAGCGACTCAAACAGGACATCTCGACCGACTCCAAAGACTGGGAGAACATCTATCTCGGCAGCGGCGGCGCGGAAGGCGTGCTCATCGGCTCGGTCGTCAACCGCGAACTCGAAGCGTTGCAGGGTCAGCGTCTCTCGCAGATCGCCGAAGCGCAAAACAAGAACGCGCTCGACGCCCTCTTCGATCTCATCATCGCGGACAGAGGACAGACCGGCGCGATCTATTTCATGATGACCGAAAACGACCTGCGCGCCGCCCTCAGCGCGCCCTTCGTCTCCATCTGCACCGACAGCGGCGCACGCGCGACAGACGGCGCGCTCTCCGGCACGAAGTCGCACCCGCGCGGCTGGGGTTCTTACCCGCGTATCCTCTCGCGCTACGTCCGCGACGAAAAACTCCTCACGCTCGAACAGGCCGTGCACAAGATGACGGGCATGCCCGCCGCGCGCGTCGGCTTACGCGAACGCGGCGTGCTACGCAAAGGCGCGTTTGCCGACATCACCATTTTCGACCCGCAAAGCGTGCGCGACCGCGCCACCTTCGAGCAGCCGAACCAGTACGCCGAAGGCATCAACTACGTCATCATCAACGGCCAGTTCGCCGTGGACAACGGCGCGCGCACACAGGCTCTCTCCGGGCGCGTGCTGCGCGGGCCGGGCTACAAACCTCGCAGCGGCAAGCAGCCATAACCCGGTTTCTTAATGTTCTCAAAAACTCACGATGCGCGCCGCATCGAAAAACTCTGCTGGCTCGTCGCCATCGTGCTCGGCTTTTTGCAGGCGTGGGGCAGGCGTCACAACAGCAACGACGGGCTAGCCTACATGGGCGCGGACGGCATCTCCTATCTCGACATCGGCGACGCCTACTGGCGCGGCGACTGGCAAGCCGCCCTCAACGCTATGTGGAGCCCCTTCTATTCATGGCTCACGGGCTTGACGCTGCGCCTCATCCAGCCCACGCCTTACTGGGAGTTCACCGTCATCCAACTGCTGAACTTCTGTATCTACCTCTTCGCCCTCTTTGCCTTCGCCCCCTTCCTGCGCGAACTCGAACGCTTCCGCGACACGCCAACGAACGCTGCGACACACGGCGACCTCGCGCAAGCGACACACGGCGACGACGCTCAAGCGGCGAACGCCGACGCTCAAATTAACTCGACGGCACACGGCGACGCTCAAACCAAATCGCACGCGTCGCCCGACTCGCAAACGTTGACCAACTCGCAAACGTTGACCAACTCACACGCG
>DASYMM010000228.1:0-8514 GCA_036009085.1 Pyrinomonadaceae bacterium
CCCGTAATCCTGTATCGCGCCCGCCACGATCTCGGAAGCGGAAGCGGAGTTGCGATTGACGAGCACGACGAGCGGAAAATCTTCGGGGTCGTAGGCCGTGTTCTCGAACGTCTGCGGCGCGCCGTACTCGCCGCGACCGCGCACGCTCACGATGGTCTGCCCGCGCGGCAAAAACTGGCTCGCCACGTTGATGGATTCTTTGAGCAGCCCGCCGGGGTTGTTGCGCAAGTCGAGCACGAGTTGGCGCAAGCCTTCTTCCTTGAGCCGCTTGATGGCGGTTTCCAGTTCGTCGCTCGACGTGCTGGTGAAGCCTCCGGTTAAAGCGACGTAGCCCGTGCCGGGGCGAATCATGTAGGCCGTGCGGATCGAGGGCTGCGAGACGACATCGCGGACGATGGTTAAATAGATCGGCGCGTGCGCGCCCGCGCGTTCGACTTTGAGATTGACCGGCTCGCCGCGTTCGCCGCGCACGGCTTTGGACACGCCTTCGCTCGTCCACTCGCGCGCGTCCTTGCCGTCAACTTCGACGATGCGGTCGCCGTAACGCAAGCCCGCACGCGCGGCGGGCGTGTTCTCTACGGGCGACTGCACGTAGACGCCGTCGCGGTGGCGCAGAATGGTCACGCCGATGCCGTAAAACTCGGAATCGTGATCCTGTTTCAGCTTGTCGTAATCGGCGCGCGTGAAGAAGGTCGAGTGCGGGTCGAGCGTGGAGAGCATGCCCTGAATGGCGGCCTGATTCGCTTTCTCGTAGTCAATCTCGTCTGCGTATTCCGCCTGAATGACCGAGAGCACTTCGCGGTAATCGTGTTCGATGATGGCGTCGGCATCCGCGCTCGTGCCCGTCACGAGCCGTTGCTGCGCGCGACGCACGGCGAGACCGCCGCACACGGTTGCGACCAGAACGACGAGCGCGGCAATGATAAGACCCGATCTCTTCTTCATAACTTCCACACGGCCTGCGCCAATCCTCTCACACTTACGACGGCACATTCACCGCCGGAATTTTAACACAGCCGCCCACGCGCCGCCGAAACCGCGCGCGGCGCAAATGGCCTGTGCTATAAAAGAAGTGGCTATTGGCGGGCGACGAGCCACGGGATAAGCTCTTGTTCCGGCTCGTCATTTGTCACTTGTCACTCGTCACTTTTCAGGAGTTTTCATGTCGCTCAATCTTTCACTCGTCATCCCGGCCTACAACGAAGCGGCGCGTCTGGGGAAAACTTTGCAGGCGGCCTTCGAGTATTTGAACGCGCAACCTTCGGAGAGCGAAATCATCGTCGTTGACGACGGCTCGACGGACGAAACGACGCAGATCGCCGAACAGGGTTTCGAGAAGTTTTCAGGCCGGACGACGAGCCGCCTCATACGCGTCTCGCCCAATCGCGGCAAAGGCCACGCCGTACGCACAGGTCTCCTCGCCGCACGCGCGCCCATCGCGCTCTTTTCCGACGCAGACCTCTCCACGCCGCTCACAGAGACTCCGAAACTCGTCGCGCCGATTCGCGCGGGCGAATACGATCTCGTCTTCGGTTCGCGTGCGCTGGATCGCACGCTCATCGGCGTGCATCAGCCCTGGCGGCGCGAGCAGAGCGGGCGCGTCTTCAATCTCGTGATGCGGCTCGCCACGGGCTTGCCCTTCTGGGATACGCAGTGCGGCTTCAAAGCCTTTCGTCTCGACGTGTGCCGCCCCATCATCGAAAACTCCAAAATTGATCGCTTCGGCTTCGACGTGGAACTGCTCTACGTCGCGCATCTGGCCGGACTGCGCCTGCACGAACGCGCCGTGCGTTGGAACGATGTCGCGGGCAGCAAGGTGAGTTTTATGAACGGCCTCGACGGCTTCCTCGAACTGCGCGAACTGCGCCGGCAGGCGAAACGCGGCAGTTATGACAAAGCGATTCAGGCCGCACGCGCCGTCGCCGAGAGCCGCGAGGGACGCGCCGCCCTGTTCACCGACAGGGACGCGCCCGAAAGCGATGTCTCGCGCGAACTCGCCAGCGCGTCGCGTCGCATTTGAAGTTTGCGACCCACAGCTAAAACCTTTGCGCCTTAAGTTCTGACTTTGCCCCTTTGCGAGAAAACTATTCTTACGCCGGAGGCGCGAAGTTCAGACGTAAGGCGCAAAGGAAGACGTAGAAGGTTGATGGGTTAATTGAGATTCCCAGTTGCGGTATTACTTTTACTGTTTCCACGGAGGCGTCTATGACAGCGAGGCTTAATGTCAACATTGATCACGTGGCGACCGTCAGGCAGGCGCGGCGCACGCCCGAACCGAGCCTCGTGGCGGCGGCCATGCTCTGCGAGGGAGCCGGAGCCGACGGCATCACCATCCACCTGCGCGCCGACCGCCGCCACATTCAGGACGCAGACCTCCACACGCTCCGCCGCGCGGTGACGACTTATCTCAACGTCGAATTGAACGTCTCGGACGAGATGATCCGCATCGCGCTCGACGCGCGACCCGACGCCGTCTCGCTCGTCCCCGAAACCGCAGAAGAGATCACGACCGAAGGCGGCTTGGACGTGCGCGCGCAACTCGAACATGTGCGCGGCGCGATTGACAGCTTGCGCGAAGGCGGCATCTTCGCCAGCATCTTTCTCGACCCGGAACCCGAACAGATCACCGCCGCGCACGAAGCGGGCGCGCAACAGGTGGAACTCTGCACCGCGCTCTACGCGGAAGCCACCCTCGGCGCGCGCGGCTTCCACGGCGCAGGCGCGGCGCGCGCCGCACACGAACTGCAACGCCTGCAAGAAGCCGCCACGCTCGCCGCGCAATACGGCCTGAGAGTCGCCGCCGGGCACGGGCTCACCTATCGCAACGTCGGCGCAGTGGCGCGCATCCACGAGATCACTGAGTTCAACATCGGCCACAACATCATCTCCCGCGCCGTCCTCGTCGGGCTGGAACGCGCCGTGCGCGAAATGCGCGAAGCGGTCGGTTCCCGCTAGAGACGCTGCCGAAAATCAGTTCACCACCAAGGCACAAAGACACGAAGATCAACTATGCTTCTTCGTGTCTTTGTGCCTTGGTGGTGAAAATAAAAACGCCGGAGAGTGATCCTGTCAAAGAGCGGCTCCCGATCCGCTCCCCAACCGATGCTCCCCGGCGTTACCTTCGGCCACTGTCGCTAGAGCAGCAGGCCGAATCTCGTGGAAAACTTAACTTGCCAGCAAATCCTGCTGCATCTTCGGCGGCGTGAGTCCGAGATGCTTGTAAGCTGCGCGCGTCGCCATGCGACCGCGCGGCGTGCGATTGAGAAAGCCGATCTGGATCAGATAAGGCTCGATGATCTCTTCGATGCTTTCGCGCTCCTCGCTGATCGAAGCGGCAATCGTGCCGATGCCGACGGGGCCGCCGTCAAACTTTTCGATAATCGCCGTCAGAATCTTGCGGTCAACTTCGTCCAGCCCGAACTTGTCAACTTCCATCTCGTCCAGAGCGCGCTTCGACAGAGCCTGCGTGATGCGCCCGTCGCCCAAGACCTGCGCGTAATCACGCACGCGCCGCAAGAGACGGTTGGCGATGCGCGGTGTGCCGCGTGCGCGCCGCGCGATCTCTTTCGCGCCCGTCGCCTCGATCTCCACGTTCAAAATTTCCGCCGAACGATGGACGATAATTTCGAGGTCTTTCTGCGAGTAAAAATCCAGATGAAAGACGATGCCGAAGCGTCCGCGCAAGGGTGCGGTGATGAGTCCGGCGCGCGTCGTCGCGCCGACTAAAGTGAACTTCGGCAAGTCCAATTTAATTGAGCGCGCCGCCGTGCCCTGTCCGATCATGAGGTCGAGTTGGTAATCCTCCATCGCCGGGTAGAGCACTTCTTCGATCTGCGGCTTGAGGCGGTGAATCTCGTCTATGAAGAGGACTTCGCCTTCCTGCAAGTTGGTGAGGACAGCCGCGAGGTCGCCGCCGCGTTCGATGGCGGGCGCGCTCACGCACTTCAAAGGCGCGTTCATCTCCTGCGCGATGATCTGCGAGAGAGTCGTCTTGCCGAGTCCGGGGGGGCCGAAGAAGAGCACGTGATCGAGAGCTTCGCGGCGCGCGGCGGCGGCGCGCAGAAAGATTTTCAGATTGGTCGTGATCTTGGTCTGGCCGATGTACTCTTCGAGCGAGCGCGGGCGCAAACTCGGCTCGGCCTGACGATCTTCCGGCGTCGCTTCGCCCGAAATTTCGCGCGCCGCGTCCGTCGGCTCAAGCGTGGATTCCTGTGGCATCAACTCTCTCCCCTGCTGGTCTGTCCCGGTGTTTCAAACGAGACGGATTATACTACCTTTGAATCACCGTTGCAAGCATGAAACAAAAATAGTTGGAGAAAAGTTAGACCAAGATGCGTAAGCGGGAGTTGACGGCTAACCGTCAACTCCCGCTTTTGCCCGTAAATGTGGGGTTATAGCTTAGTGCGAAGAACTATCGCCCGCGATTTGGAGGCGTGTGCTGGCGCGTTCAAACTGCGTGCGGGCGCGGGATAAATCGTCTTCCGAGCCGGTGGCGGCGGTGAGCAACTTTTCGGCCTGATCGCGTTCGGCGCGGGCGCGGGCGGCGTCAATTTCTTCGGGGCGTTCGGCGAGTTCGGCGAGCACGGCGACGTGGTCGTCGCTCACTTCGACGAAGCCGCCGGAGACGAGCAGACGCTTTGTTGCGCCGCCCTGCGTGTAAGAGAGGACGCCGGTTTGCAGTTGCGAAATGAGCGGCGTGTGGCCGGGCAGGATGCCGAGTTCGCCGCCGAGTCCCGGCAGCGTCACCGCGTCAACCGCTTCCGACAACAGGCCGCGCTCCGGCGTGATGATGTCGAGTTGTAATCTCTCTGCCATATGTTTAAGTGACGAGTGACGAGTGACGAGTGACGAGCCAGAATCAAGACAAGTTTAAAGAGAGGTTCGCTTCTGCTTTAACTTGTCACTCGTCACCCGTCACTTGTCACTGCTCTTTACGCTTCTGCCATCTGGCGCGCGCGGGCGCGAACGTCTTCGATGGTGCCCTGTAGGAAGAACGCCTGTTCGGGCAGGTCGTCGGCTTTGCCGTCGATGATCTCACGGAAGCCTCGGATGGTCTCTTCGAGTTTGACGTACTTGCCTTCGAGACCTGTGAACTGCGCGGCGACGAAGAAGGGCTGCGAGAAGAAGCGTTGCACTTTGCGCGCACGCGAGACGGCGAGCTTGTCTTCTTCCGAGAGTTCGTCGAGGCCGAGAATGGCGATGATGTCTTGCAGTTCCTTGTAGCGTTGCAGGATGCGCTTCACGTCCTGCGCCGTCTGGTAGTGCTCTTCGCCGATGATGCGCGGGTCGAGCAGGCGCGAACTTGACGAGAGCGGGTCAACCGCCGGGTAGATGCCGAGTTCGGCGATCTGGCGCGAGAGCGCGGTGACGGCGTCGAGGTGCGCGAAGGTGGTAGCGGGCGCGGGGTCTGTGTAGTCGTCCGCCGGAACGTAGACGGCTTGAATGGACGTGACCGCGCCGGTCTTCGTCGAAGTGATGCGCTCCTGCATCTCGCCCATCTCGGTGGCGAGGTTCGGTTGATAACCGACCGCCGAAGGCATGCGCCCGAGGAGCGCGGACACTTCCGAACCCGCTTGCGTGAAGCGGAAGATGTTGTCAATGAAGAGCAGCACGTCCAAGCCTTGATCGCGGAAGTATTCGGCGACGGTCAAGCCCGACAAGGCGACGCGCAGGCGCGCTCCCGGCGGCTCGGTCATCTGTCCATAGACGAGCGCGACCTTCGACTCCTCGACCGCCTTGAGGTCAACTTTCGTCAAGTCGAACTCGCCCGTCTCTTCCATGTGTTGATAGAACGCTTCGCCGAAATTGATGACTTTTGATTCGACCATCTCGCGCAGGAGGTCGTTGCCCTCGCGCGTGCGTTCGCCGACGCCCGCGAAGACGGAGAAGCCGGAGTGCGCCTTGGCGACGTTGTTGATGAGTTCCATGATCAAGACCGTCTTGCCGACGCCCGCGCCGCCGAACAGTCCGATCTTGCCGCCGCGCAGGAACGGTTGAATCAGGTCAATGACCTTGATGCCCGTCTCGAACATTTCGAGTTCGGTTGATTGCTCGTCGAGCGTGGGCGCGTGTCGGTGGATGGGGTAGCGCGTCTCGGAGTTGACCGCGCCGAGCGTGTCCACGGGTTCGCCGATGACGTTCATAATGCGCCCCAGGGTCATGTTGCCGACGGGCACGGTAATGGGGCCGCCCGTGTCAATCGCGCGCATGCCGCGCACGACGCCTTCGGTCGGCTTCATCGAGACCGTTCGCACGCGGCCTTCGCCGAGGTGCTGTTCGACTTCGCAGATGATGTCGATGGGGAATGGCACGTCGAAGCCTTCGGACGTGACGCGCAGCGCGGTGTAGATGGGCGGCAAATGGTTCTCTTCAAATTCCACGTCGAGCACGGGGCCGATGATCTGCACCACCTTGCCTATATTATGGCCGTTCCCGGCGTTTCCATTAGGCGTAGACATAACTTTAGCGCAACTCCTCGTTAGTGTGTCTGGTTAAGGGCGAAAAATTAGCGGATTACTTAAGACTGTGAAGATAGCATAGCCGCGCAAACGAAGGCAAAGCGCGGCTCGTTGCGACTGATAGCGGATTGTAATTGCCTGTAACTTTCTGTGTCTTCTTTGTTCGCGTCTTAGTGGTGAATTGTCTTAAAAAGTATTAACCACTAAGCCACGAAGCACTAAGGAAGCACGGAGAAAACTTGCGCGCTTATTCACTTTCGTCGAAGCGAATCTTCATGCTGCGGAGGGTGCGGCGGTCTTCGTCCGTGAGTTCGAGCGTGGCGTCGTGCCCGTTGGAGTCCGCGTCGCCTTCTTCGTCTTCCGTTGCGGTTTCGCGCAGTCCGATCTCCAACTTGAGAGTCAGTTCCATCTCGTAGCCCGCCGCGCGCAGGCGCGAGATGGCGTCGGCCACTTCGGGCGAACGCTCCACCGCCGCGTTGATCGCCTCGCCGATCTCCTGCACCAATTCTTTCGCGTCGTCGTTGATCTCCAACTCGTCTCTCCCGCGCTCCGGCGCGACCTTATAATTGTGTGATGCGATGCCCGCGATGCTACGCTTACCGCGCACCTTTGGTCAACCGGAAGACGAGCGAAAACCCTTTTAGCCTTCTTTGCGCCTTTGCGCCGTTGCGTGAAAATTTAATCTCACGCAACGGCGCAAAGGCGCAAAGGGAAAAAATGAGTTTTAGGAGCGTTTCTTGAAGTCAACGAGGTTGTCAACAGAGGCGTAGATTCTGAGGTACATCTGCGTCTCGGCGGGGATGAGCGTGCGCCAGTTCGTGCCGCCGCGTTCGAGATAGAGGTGCAGGCGCGCGGGGTTCGAGTTGTAACCGGCGGCCAGCAGTTCGGTCTGCGTGGCGACGTTTTGGCGAAGCGCGTCCCTGACTTCTTCGTGCTCAAGCAGGTCGTCCCAGGTGCCCTGCATGTAGAGCAGCATGGCTTCGAGTGCGTTCGAGTGGTCGCGCATGCCGGAGACGAAATCCGGGTCGAGTCCGACCGAAGGATACATCTCCCTGATCGCTTTGTAAGTCGGCGGGATCATCTGCACCATGCCGCCTGCGCCCGCCGAACTGACGGAGAAGCGATAGGTGTCGCCCGCGTTCAGGGCGTAGAGCGTGAAAATTTCGTTATAGAGCGAGGCGTGATTTTCCGTCTTGAAACGCTTGTGATCCGTGTGCTCGACGATGCAGAGACGCTCGGCGGCGTCAACGATTTCGGGCGAGATCGCTTGGCCGTGCGCGGCGAGACGAGCGGCGGCTTCGTTCAACATGCGCCGGACGTAAGCCCTGCCGCCGCCCACGAGTTCGGGCGAATGGAGCGCGGGGTGCGCCGAAGAATAATAAGCGACTTCTTTGAGCGTGCCGCCGCGTTCGACCGGATACTGCACGACGAGCGGCTGAAACTCGCGCCCCGCCGCGTCGGTCACGCGCAGGGCGGTGTTGACGTAGTTCGGGCGGACGGCGCGCAGCTTGAAAATCTTACCCGAAGGAGAGGTGGCGAAGGTCTCCGCGTCTTTGTCTAGAAAAGCGGCTTTGGATAGCTTTAAGAGATGCACGTCCGAGTTGGTCGCGTCGGCAACGGCGACTTGCACGGTGTCGGTCGTCTGCGGAACTTCGCGTTCGAGCAGGCGTCTGGCCGTCTCGATGCGCGCGCGCATTTCGTTCAACTCTGCTTGCCCGTCGTCGGCGCGTTCGGCGGGCGCGTTCGGCGGGGCTGCGAACGGTGACAGGCCGATTACGCTCAGGAAGGAGAACTGAGGGAAGGCCGGGGCAAGAAACACAAGTAGAGGGAGAACAGAAACAAAAAGCATTCTTCTCATCGGGTACGGGTCTCTCTTTTGTCAGTTGATTGGGACTTGGGAAGTGTTAGGGGGCGGACGTTCTTCAGACGCTTGAGACGGGGCTTCGGTTGCCAGCGTCGGGGCGTTCAAAATGCCCGACGCGGCGGCGCAAAATCATGCATTGCGAGGGGCGCGCGCCGTGTGCTAGCGTGCAAGTGAAACGGCGACCGTAAACTT
>DASYMM010000229.1:0-6771 GCA_036009085.1 Pyrinomonadaceae bacterium
CTTCGTCTCCGTGGCCTTGCCGCGCGTGCGCGATTTTCGCGGCGTCTCGCCCAAAGCCTTCGACGGGCGCGGCAACTACACGCTCGGCATCCGCGACCAACTGATCTTCCCCGAAATTGATTTCAACAAAGTGGACAAAACACGCGGCATGAACATCTCGATTGTCACTACCGCGAAAAACGACGAGCAGGCGCGCGCACTTTTGAAGGCGCTCGGCATGCCATTCCGTCAACAAGGCACATAGTAAATAGTGAATGGTAAGACCGCTCTTTCCGTTCACCATTGACCATTCACGAGAAGGTTATATGGCAAAGAAATCTCTGATCGCGAAGGCGAACCGGACACCGAAGTTTTCATCGCGCGCTTATACGCGCTGCAAGCGTTGCGGCAGGCCGCGGGGCTACTTGCGCAAGTTCCAACTCTGTCGCATCTGCTTCCGCGAACTCGCGCTGCAAGGGCAGATTCCCGGCGTCGTCAAATCGAGTTGGTAATTATTAGAAATTGACCGTCAGCAGTCAGCCGCTCGCGTGTAGAGAGGTTGAAACCTGACGGCGTAAACTGGAGCTGTAGAGTAATGACTGATCCTATTGCCGACATGCTGGCGCGAATGCGCAACGCGATTTCCGCGAAGCACTCGCGGGTGGACATCCCGGCGTCGAAATTGAAATTGGAGATCGCCCGCATTCTCAAAGAAGAGGGCTACATCAACAACTTCGTCATCAAGGGCGAAGGCATCAAGCGCACGATTCGCATTTTCCTGCGCTACGATGCGCGCGGCACTTCGTCCATTTCGCACCTGTCGCGCGTGTCGCGTCCCGGTCGCCGCGTCTACATGGGTTCGGGCGAAATCCCGAAAGTGCTCGGCGGCTACGGCGTTAACATCGTTTCGACTTCGCGCGGCCTGATGAGCGGCAAGCGCGCCCGCCGCGAAAACGTCGGCGGCGAAGTTCTGGCACAAATCTACTAAGGGCGGAAGGATGAGGGATGAGGGATGAATTAAAAACATCTCTGATTCATCCCTCATCCCTCATCCCTCATCCTTGAGGTTGTTATGTCTCGTATTGGAAAGAAAGTTATCACCGTGCCTGCGGACGTGACCGTGACGGTCGGCGAGCGTGAGTTGACGGTCAAGGGGCCGAAGGGAACTTTGACGACGCCCGTGCCGGAAGGCATCAGCTTCGAGTTGGAAGGCAACCAGTTGCAGGCCATTCGCCAGACGGACGAGTTGGCGGCGCAGCACGGGTTGGCTCGCGCTTTGGCGAACAACGCCATCGTCGGCGTGACGGAAGGTTTTACGAAGCAGATGGACGTGGTCGGCGTTGGCTACAAGGCCGACGTGCAGGCGAAGAAGATCGTCTTCTCGCTCGGTTATTCGCACCCGATTGAGTTTCCGCTGCCCGAAGGCATCGAAGTCAAAGGCGAGCGTGTTCCGGCGAAGACCTCGATTCAACAGTACCAGTTGACTCTGACGCTCTCCGGGATAGACAAGCAGAAACTCGGACAGGTCGCCGCCGAAATGCACAGCTTGCGTAAGCCCGACCCCTACAAAGGCAAAGGCGTGCGCTATGCCGACGTGGCCTTGAAACTGCGTCCCGGCAAAACGGGTAAATAACAGTGACAGGTGGCAAGTGACGAGTGACAAGTTAAAACAAATGCTTGTCTCTGGCTCGTCACTCGTCACTCGTCACTCGTCACTGAGGTTGAGAAATGGCACAGAAAGATAGAGCAGAAGTTCGCAGGGCGGTGCATAAGCGCATTCGCCGCAAGGTGTCTGGCAGCGCGCAGCGTCCGCGTTTGACGATCTACCGCAGCCTGAATCACATCTACGCGCAGATCATAGACGACGAGCAGGGGCGCACGATTGCCGCCGCTTCGACCACCGAGAAGGACTTGCGCGGGGCGACGGGCGGCAACATTGATGCCGCCGTGCGCGTGGGGCGTGCGATTGCCGAGCGCGCCTTGTCGAACGGCATCGAGCGCGTCGTCTTTGATCGCGGCGGGTATCGTTACCACGGGCGCGTGAAGGCTCTGGCCGACGCGGCGCGCGAAGCCGGGTTGAACAAGAATGAGGCGGCGGTGCAGCAAGAGCAGACCGCAGAAGCCGCAGCAGGACAGGAGCAGTAATGCGACAACCGAGACAGAGAATTTCAGCGCAGGGACTTGATCTCAAAGATCAGGTGATCTCAATCAACCGCGTGACCAAAGTGGTCAAGGGCGGCAAAAACTTGAGCTTCGCCGCGCTCGTCGTCATCGGCGACGAATCCGGCCACGTCGGCTTCGGCAGCGGCAAGGCGCGCGAAGTGCCGCTCGCCATCAAGAAGGCCATCGAGTCGGCGAAGAAGAATTTGATCCGCGTGCCGCTCATCAACAACACTTTGCCGCATCAACTCATCGGCAAATACGGCGCGGGGCGCGTGATGATGAAGCCTGCGTCGGAAGGCACGGGCGTTATCGCGGGCGGCGCGGTGCGCGCCATCATGCAGGCCGTCGGCGTGCACGACGTGCGCACGAAAGTGCTCGGCTCGACCAACCCGCACAACGTTGTGCGCGCAACCTTCGATGGTCTGTTGAACATGAAAGACCCTATGGAGTTGGCGCGTCTGCGCGGCAAGCAGGTCGAAGAACTTTAAGTTTCAGGTTTCGGGTTTCAAGTTCCCGGTTTGAGGTTCTTCGTTCTTGAGCCTGAAACTTGAAACCCGAAACTCGAAACTCTTTGAGAGGATTTATGGCAGAGCAGAAACAAGAGCAGGCGGGTGGCGGCGGCAAGATTCGCATCCAGTATTATCGTAGCTTCATCGCCTTTCCGAAGACGCAGAAAGAGATCGTCAGAAGCCTCGGCCTGACGAAACTCAACCAGATCGTCGAGCGGCCTGACAATGCTTCGACGCGCGGCGTCGTCCAGAAAGTGCCGCACCTGATAAGAATTATTGAGTAGGAGAATTAGTAAATCGTGAATCGTAAATAGAAGAAAACGGTTTTAGTCTATTCACGATTCAGGATTCACGAGGTATTGATCATGGCTATCGGTCTGAATAATCTACACGCTCCGGCTGGTTCGACGCATAAGAAGAAGCGCGTCGGGCGCGGCCCCGGTTCGGGTCTCGGCAAGACGGCGGGGCGCGGCAACAAAGGTCAGAAATCGCGTTCGGGCTACTCGGCCAAGATCGGTTTTGAAGGCGGCCAGATGCCCTTGCAGCGTCGCCTGCCGAAACGCGGCTTTACGAACATCTTCAAGAAGCAGTGGATCGAGGTCAGTCTCGCGTCGCTCGAAAATAGTTTTGAGGCGAACGAAGAAGTGACGCCGGAGTTGATGCACGAGCGCGGCGTGATTGCCAAAGGCAAGCGCGACGTGGTGGTGCTCGGCACGGGCGAGATCTCGAAAGCACTGAAAGTTTCGGCGCACCGTTTCACCAAAAGCGCGCGCGAGAAGATCGAGTCGGCAGGCGGCGCGGTCACTGTGATCGAGAAACACCCGACGACAGACGCGCCGCAGCAGTAGTTGTTATTGCAAGTCAACAGTTTTTGCCGGCAACGAGCAAATGACCAGAGACCTGAAGACGCAGAGAGTGCGTGTGCGCCGCAAAGTTCGGCGGCTGCCCTGCGTCTTTAGTCGTTCTTGAGAACACGCCTCGCCGGTTGGTTGCTGCACCGATTCTGTTTTAAGCTGATAGCTGACAGCTAACAGTTCAAAGCCTCTCGAAAGAAGCACTCTTATGGAAAAGTTTTTCGCCGCCGTCCGCAACATGTTTCAAGTGCCGGATTTGCGTAGGCGCATCGCGTTCACGCTCGGCCTTCTGGCGATCTATCGCCTCGGCGCGCACGTCACCGCGCCCGGCATCAATAAAGATCAACTCGCGCGCGTCTGGAACGACGTGGGCAACACCTTGCTCGGCGTGCTCGATCTTTTCTCCGGCGGAAACTTCCAGACCATCTCGGTCTTCGCGCTCGGCGTCACGCCCTACATCACCGCTTCGATCATCCTGCAACTGATGACGACCGTTTTCTCGCAGTTGAAGAAATTGCAGGAAGAGGGCGAGGCCGGACGACAGAAGATCAACCAGTACACGCGCTATCTGACGGTGGTGCTCGCGGGCTTTCAAACTTCCATCGTCGCCCGCTGGCTGCAAGCCAACGGCGTGGGCGATCCCGGCTGGGGCTTCCTGCTCACCACTGTCCTGACCCTGACGACCGGCACGATCTTCGTGATGTGGCTCGGCGAGCAGATCACGGAGCGCGGCATCGGCAACGGCATCTCGCTCCTGATCTTCGCAGGCATCATCATCGGACTCCCGAACGGCCTCATGCAGGTGATTGGTAAATTGCGTAGCGGCGTGGCGATGGATGTCATCGGCGTGCTCGCGCTCGTCGTCGCGCTTATCCTGCTCATCGCCTTCATCGTCTTCGTCGAACAGGCGCGGCGCAAAGTCCCGATCAGTTACGCCAAGCGGCACGTCGGGCGTCAACTCGTCGGCGGGCAGCAGACCGTGATGCCTTTGAAGATCAACATGGCGGGCGTCATCCCCGTCATCTTCGCGTCTTCGATGCTCGCCTTTCCGCAGACTATCTTGCAGTTCATCCAGTACGATCCGGCGCAGCCCGAATCATGGCGCAGCCGCATCCACCTCTTTTTCCAGGCGTTTCATGGCGGCGACCCGTATTACGAGTTGATCTTCATCTCGCTCATCGTCATCTTCACCTTCTTCTACATCACGATCATCTTCAACGTGGAAGAGGTGGCCGACAATTTACGCAAGCACGGCGGCTTCATCCCCGGCATTCGACCGGGCAGGAACACCGCCGAGTTTCTGAACACGATCCTGACGCGGCTCACGACCGTCGGCGCGATCTATCTCGCCCTCGTCGCGCTCGTGCCGCAGATCATGTTGAGCGGGTTCAACGTCGGGCGTCTGCCCTTTGTCGGCGGCAACCTGGAAGACTTCTTCAGCCGCACGCCGGGTCTGGGATGGATTCCGAGCGGCATGGGCTATAAATTTTATTTCGGCGGCACGAGCCTCCTGATTCTCGTCGGCGTCGCGATGGACACCGTGGCGCAGATCGAAGCGCAACTCGTCATGCGCAACTACGAAGGCTTCCTCGGCTCTGGCAGTCGCCTGCGCGGACGCAGAACTTAGAACAGATGATGGATGATAGATGCTAGATGTTAGTAAAAGCAGCTTGGTCTCAACTAACATCTAGCATCTGGCATCCATCATCTATCATTTCTCCTATGGCAAAGATCGTCGTCTTAATGGGTGCGCCGGGCGCGGGCAAGGGGACGCAGGCGCGTCTGCTGCAAGAGCGTCTGGGCTTGCCGCAAATTTCGACGGGCGACATGTTTCGTGAACTTGCCAAGGCGGAGACGCCGCTCGCCGCAGAAGTGCGTGCCGTGCAAGCCGCAGGCAAACTCGTCTCCGACGACCTCGTCATACGCGTCGTGCACGAACGCACCGGGCGCGAAGATTGCAAGCACGGTTACATTCTCGACGGTTTTCCGCGCACGACAGCGCAGGCCGCGATGCTGGAAAAACTGGCCGTCGAACAGGGCAACAAGATTCAGGCCGTGCTCGTTGATGTGCCCTTTGAGCTTTTGGAGCAACGCGCCACGGGGCGGCGCAGTTGTCCCGTGTGCGGCGAGATTTACAACGTCTATTTCAAGCCGCCGCAGCGGGAAGGCTTCTGCGACCTGCACCCCGAAACGCCCCTGACGCATCGCGCCGACGACACCGCGGAAAAGATTCGCGTCCGGCTCGCGACTTACGAGGAGCAGACGCGCCCCCTGCTCGATTACTACGAAGCGTCGCACCGCCTCGAACGCGTTGACAACACGCGCGACCCCGAAGCGGTCTATGCGGACATTGAAAAGATAGTGACGGGTGACAGGTGACGTGTGACAAGTTAAAAACTTCTTGTCTTCAACTCGTCACACGGCACCTGTCACTTGTCACTGCTTTTTTATGATCATTGGGAAGTCGAAAAAAGAGTTGGAGAAGATGCGCGCGGCGGGGCGGCTGGCGGGGCAGGTGCGCGAGGAGTTGCGGCGCATGGCGCGTGCGGGCGTGACCACGCTCGACCTCGACCGTGCCGCCGAGCAGATGATTCGCGCGGCGGGCGCGTTGCCGACTTTCAAAGGCTATCACGGCTATCCTTTCTCGATCTGCGCATCCGTCAACGAACAGGTCGTACACGGTTTTCCCTCGGACTATGTGCTGCGCGACGGCGACATTATTTCGATTGACGTAGGCGCAACTCTGGACGGCTTCGTCGGCGACACGGCGACGACCGTGCCCGTCGGGCAGGTCAGCGAAGCTAAACTTCGCCTGATTCGCGTCGCGGAAGAGACTCTGGAGCGTGCCATCGAGCAGTGCCGTCACGGCAAGCATCTGGGCGACATCGGTTGGGCGGTGCAGGAATTGGCCGAGGCGGAAGGCTACGCGCTCGTGCGCGATTACGGCGGCCACGGCATCGGGCGGAAGATGCACGAAGACCCGCACATCCCGAATTACGGGCGACCGGGAACCGGCTCGAAGATCAAAAACGGCTACGTTTTCGCCGTCGAGCCGATGCTCAACATGGGCACGCATCACACGAAGACGCTGGCCGACGGCTGGACAGTGGTGACGGTTGACGGGCAGCCGAGCGCGCACGTCGAGCATACGATTGCCATCACGGAAGAGGGGCCGCAGGTGTTTACGCGCGTGCCGGAAGAGATCGAGCGGCTGCAAGCGGCCGGCGCGGCGGTGGCGCAAGTTTGAAGCGAGGGCGAGGGCGTCT
>DASYMM010000230.1:0-4211 GCA_036009085.1 Pyrinomonadaceae bacterium
GCAACTTCTCACGTCAACGCGCAGACGCCGCCGACGCTGCTCTTTCATGGCGGGCGCGATCAACTCGTCAGAGACGAAAACATGTCTCTGCTCACGGAGCGTCTGAGGCAACAGCACATCCCGCATCGCGCCGTCCTCATCCCTTACGCACAACACGCTTTCGACTACAACTTCGACGGTTGGGGTTCGCAGATCGCCAGACAGTTGATGTCGGAATTTCTGCGGGCGCATGTTTAGTGGGAATTAGAATTTATCGCGCGGTTGAAATTGCCAGTCGGGTGCGACGTGCAGCATTCAACTTCTACTTGCCTTCATCCTTTGCCCGTGGAACAAAGTTTCGCCATGAGCGGCGGAATTTCCGTGAGCAGTTCGCGCGCGAGGAAGCCGAGCGACCCCATGCGCCGCGCCAGTGCGTCGCCCGCGCGCGCGTGCAGGTAGACGCCCCACACGGCGGCTTGAAAAGGCGTGCAACCGCGCGCCGCGAGTCCCGCGATCACGCCTGAGAGCGTGTCGCCGGAACCCGATGTCGCCAAGCCCACGTTGCCCGCGCGGTTGCAATAGATGTTTCGACTCGCGGGCGCGGCGATCAAAGTCTCACGTCCTTTCAGAGCGATCACCGCGCCGAGTTTTGTCACCGCATGGCACACCGTCTCCAACGTGTCGGCTTCGATGGCAGACTTCTCAACTCCCAACAGGCTCGCCATCTCGCCAGCGTGCGGCGTGAGCGCCACGCGCCCGTGCAAACGCGCCAGACTCTTCGGCTGATGCGCGAGAAAGGAGAGCGCGCCCGCGTCGAGCACGAGCGTCGCGCGTTCGATGCAGGGCAGGATGTTTTGCAACAAGCGCGCCGTCGCCGTCTCGTCCACCATGCCGGGGCCGACGAGAATTGACTGCGCCCCCGCCAACTCCTCTTCAATTTTCCTGTAGCCGCTCGCCGCGATGCCGCCCGCGCGCGTCTCTGCCAAAGCGATCACGCGCGCTTCCGGCACGGCCATCGAGGCGTGCATAGCGACGCTGCGACAGGTGCCGATCTGCATCTTGCCCGCGCCCGCGCGCAAGGCCGCCGTCGCCGCCAGCACCACCGCGCCCGCGATCTCCGTCGAGCCGCCGATGACGAGCACGCGCCCGCGCGCCTCTTTGTCGTCGTCGTCTTCCGGCTGCGGCACAGGCCACGCGCCGAGCAGTTTCGGCGTGATAACGCGAGGCCGCGCCCGGCGCGCAACTTCGGCGCGACGCGAGCCGGAGACGCTTTTCCCTCCCATCTATTCCCTTCTCTCGCTCGCCGGGCGCGACTCTATTTCGGTGCGACCGGAACGTCTTTGTCCGTGGTGACGGGCGCGCCCTCGCGTTCGAGCGGCGCGACGAAGTTATATTGTTCGAGGACGAGCTTGCCGTTCTTCCCTATCTTCGCGTCGTAGACGTAAGAGGTGACGGAACAGTTGGCGACATCCGACTCGCGATCAATTTCGAGGATTTGCTCCTCGGTCATCCGTTCGAGCAAGTAGCGAAAGCAGAGTACGACGACCGAGTGCGCGACAATGAGCACGCGCTCGCGGCGATACTCGCGCGTCAGCGTGTCAATCACGTTACGCAGGCGCAGGATCACGTCGCACCAGCTTTCGCCGCCGGGCGGGCGGTGATAAAACTTCCCAATCGCGCTGCGAAACGCCAACTGATCAGGATACTTCGCCTCGATGCCGAACTTCGTCAGGCGGTCGAGAATGCCAAACTCTTTTTCACGCAAACGCTCGTCGGCGATGAAGGTGATCTCGCCCTTGTCGATCCCTGCGGCGGCCAGAACGAGTTCCGAAGTTTGACGCGCGCGGATGTAGGGCGAGGTGAGCACGACCGTCGGCCTCTCTTCGGGCGACATCTTCCCGAACCAATGACCGAGAGCCTGCGCCTGTTCCCTGCCGCAATCGGACAGAGGCACGTCAACATCGCGCTTCACGCCAATATCAATCTCCGGCAGACGCGCCGCCTCGGCCTTGTCGCGCGCCACGTTGCCCGCGCTCTCCCCATGCCGCACGATCCACAACACGTCCGGCCACTTCTGTTTATCCTCCACCCTGACCTCCTTAAAATTGCGGAATGCGGAATGCGAATTGCGGATTAGAAAACATGTACCTGCTTCTCAGCACGCTTTGCTTTTCAATCCGCAATTCGCATTCCGCATTCCGCAATCACTTGAACTCTGCCACGACGGGCGTGTGATCCGAAGGCCGCTCCCAACTGCGCGGCTCTTTGTCAATCCACGCGTTCGTGCAACGCGCGGCGAGTGGCTCCGACACCCAGATGTGGTCTATGCGGACGCCCGTGTTGAGCCGAAACGAACCGGCGCGGTAATCCCACCATGAGAAATGCCCGCCGCCCGGCTCGTGCTGCCGGAACGCATCCGTGAAGCCCCATTCTTTAACGTTGGCGAGCGCATCCTTTTCGGGTTTGCTGAACAGGATACGACCGCGCCACAGTTGCGGGTCGTGCACGTCACGGTCTTCGGGCGCGACGTTGAAGTCGCCGCAGAGCAACACTTCGTCGTCAGTCCAATAGTCGTCGTCTAGAAACTCGCGCAGTTTTTTCAACCAGTCCAACTTGAAACGATACTTGTCCGTGCCGACCGATTGGCCGTTCGGCACATAGACGTTGACGAGGCGGATGCCTTCCACGGTCGCCGCCAAGAGGCGCGCGTGCGAGCCTTCTTCGTCGTCCGCGAAGCCGCGCTGCACGTCCGTAATGGGCGCGCGCGAAACGATGCCGACGCCGTTATAAGTCCGCTGCCCGTACACTTCCGTCTGGTAGCCGAGTTCGGCGAAAGCCTCGCGCGGGAAACGCTCGTCCGTGCATTTCAATTCCTGCATGCACAGCACGTCCGGGCGCGCACGCCGGAGCCATTGCAGGACGACGGGCAAACGCGCCGTCACCGAGTTCACATTCCAGGTTGCGATTTTCACGTTGCCCCATATTATATCGGCGCGCGCTAAAATTCCCACTGCCGATAACGCCGCTATATAAAACCCTCGAAATAGAGTATATTTTTCTCCCTACGTAGTTTCAGCCATAAATTTTGCAGACACCCGACGCCGCGCGCCGTTCATCGTCGCCGGGAGCGTCGGAGGAGGAAAGTTTGGCAGCCGCCGCTTTTTACGATCTCGAAGGCACACTGGTCAGCACCAATCTCGTGCATACGCTCGGCTTTTACGCGCGCAATCAACAGGGCTTGCTTCGCTCGTTTCGCAAGACGGCCACGACCGTCCTCAGCATCCCGCTCTTTGCCGCGACCGACCAGTACAGCCGCAAGGTCTTCAACGATCTCTTCTTCAAACGCTACAAGGGCGAAACCGAAGACCGCCTGCGCTTCTTCGCAGACGAACTTTTCGAGACCGTCCTGAAACCCGCCGTCTTCCCCGGCACCTTCGAGTTGATCGAAAAATCGCGCAGCCTCGGCCTGCGTCAAATCGTCGTCACGGGCGCGCTCGACTTCTCCGTCGAACCCTTGATGAAATATCTCGGCATCGAAACTTACGTCTCCAATCGTCTCGAATTCGTCAACGGCATCGCCACCGGGCGACTCCTGCCGCCCGTGCTCGCCGCCGCCACGAAAGCGAGTTGGATCAGGAACTACGCCGAACAGGAGAACATCAACCTCAGCGATTCTTACGCCTACACGGACAGCATGAGCGATCTCCCCATGCTCTCCATCGTCGGCCACCCGGCGGCGGTCAACCCCGACATGCGGCTCAAACAGACCGCGCTGCATCACGATTGGCCGATTCTGAATTTGAAATAGTTTGATGAAATCGTCACACGGCAGAAGACTTAAGCTAATCGCGCTACTCGTTGCGTCGCTGATAATGCCCGCGTGCAGCGACAATAACTTGAGAAAGGTTTTTCAAGCGACCAACGTTTTTCACGCGCGATTCAATGCCGGTCAGTTTGGCGAAATTTACAGAGACGCCGACCCGCAGTTTCGCGCGTCGATTTCCGAAGCCGACTTCATTGCCAAACTTGACGGATTGCGACAGGCGCACGGGGCGATACGAAAAAGTAGTGTTAACGGTCTGGAACACATGACGCGGTTCCAGCGTTATTTTCCGAATTCCAAGAAGATGCGCTTCGTCGGTTTTTACAATCACTGCGAGAACGGCGGGTTTCAAGAATTCTTTTCGTGGGATGTCGGCGGGACGGAAGCCAGCCTCCGGTTTTATGAAAAC
>DASYMM010000231.1:0-4381 GCA_036009085.1 Pyrinomonadaceae bacterium
AAGGGCGACCGCCAGTGGCTCGTCTGCGACGTGCTCGCCGCAGACGCGGGAGAGTCAATGAGTGCGACACTCTCCGCCGCCTGCAACGTCGCACACGGAAAGTCCGTCGCCGCCGCGGAGAGCGACGAGGTGATTCACAAAGTCGCCATCCTGACGACGCCGGTGATCGAGCCAATCGTGCGCGATCTCGGTTTCGCGCGCGACGACTACGATTTCCCCCTCGCCGTGCACATCCTCGACGAGAGCATCGCGCCGGAGAAGGTCGCCCCGTCGCGCTGGTACGTCAGCGCAAACGACTGATGAAGGAAAGCGGGGGCAAAGGTCAGACAAGAGCGGGATGAAGAAACTACGCATCATCGTCGGCGGTTACATCGGCCTGTTACCGGCGGGCGGCATCACCTGGGACTACGTGCAATACCCGGCGGGCTTCGCCGCGTTGGGGCATGACGTGTTCTACGTAGAGGACACGCGCCTGTGGCCGATCTACCAGACGGCGGGAAGCGATTGGGGCGACTGCTCCGCGAACGTCGCGCACCTCAAGACGGTCTCGGAGTCGTTTGGCCTCGCGGGGCGTTGGGCGTACAGGGATGAAGCGTCGGGCGAGTGTTTCGGTCTGACGGAAGCGGCGTTGCGCGAAGTGGCGCGCACGGCTGATCTGTTCGTCAACGTTTCCTGCTCGACGTTTTTGCGCGACGAGTACAGGCAAATCCCTCTGCGCGTGCTGGTGGATTCCGATCCGATGTTCACGCAGATTCAATATCTCTCGCAGCAGATGTTCACGCCGGGCGAGCCGTCTCTGCGGGAAGCGGTTGAAGGCCACACGCATCATTTCACCTTTGGTGAAAACGTCGGCGCGAGCGATTGCCGTATGCCGGACTGCGGCAATATCCGTTGGCGACCGACCCGCCAACCCGTCTGTCTGGAACACTGGGGGGCGACGGCGTTGCCGGAGACGACGGGCGGGCGAGCGGCGGCTTTCACGACGTTGATGAACTGGACAGCCGCGAAACCGCTCGTCTACGCGGGCGAGACTTGGGGGCAGAAGGATGTCGAGTTTCGACGCTTCTTCCAACTTCCGGCGCGCGTGCCGTTGATCCCGCTCGCCGTCGCCGTCGGGCAGACGGGCGGGGCGGGCACGCCCTTTCCTGCGGAAGAGGCGAGCGCGGCGGGCTGGCACGTGCTCGACCCCGCGCAGGTTGCTCCCGACTGGCGCGCATACCACGACTTCATACGTCGTTCGTGCGGCGAGTTTTCCGTGGCGAAGGAGACTTATGTGAAAGCGCGGACGGGTTGGTTCTCGTGCCGTTCGGCCTGTTATCTCGCGTCGGGGCGGCCTGTGGTGACCGAGGAGACGGGCTGGTCGAAATATCTGCCAAGCGATTGCGGCCTGCTCGCGTTTGCAGATGAAGACGGCGCTATCGAAGCTCTGCAACGCGTGGTGGCGGAACCTGAGCGACACGCACGCGCCGCGCGCCGCATCGCCGAAGAACACTTCGACAGCAAGCGCGTGCTCACACGGATGCTGGCCGAGGCGGAAGCCTGATTGTTAATTGAGGAGAGTGTGGTTATGTCAGACACGATTGGAGAGAGAGTTATCGAGGTCGTCGCCCGTTATCAAAAAGTTTCGCCGGAAGAGATTTCGCTGAAAACAACTTTCGACGAGTTGGGGATGACTTCGCTCGACGCTCTGGGTTTGATCGCGGAGCTTGAAGAGGAGTTCGGGACGGACATTCCGAACGAAGACGCGTTTCGCATACGCGACGTGGAGCAGGCCGCAGAGACTATGCGGCGGCTCGTCAGCGCGAGCTATGCAGGAGAAGGGGAGGCCACCGGACAGGTCGGCTAGCTTATGTCACAACGTCGAGTTGTCATCACTGGTCTGGGAATTATCTCCGCCGTCGGGCAAAACGTCGCGGCGTTTCAGGATTCGATGCGCGCGGGGCGTCACGGCATCGCCGCGCTCGAAGGAGTTGATCGCACGCAGTTGCGTTTTCAGAACGGCGCGGAGGTGCGCGGCTTCGACGCGCGCGCACACTTCGCGGACAAGCAACTCGAACTGCTCGACCGCTTCGCCCAATTCGCACTCGTCGCCGCGCGCGAGGCCGTCGCGGACGCGCGCATCGAGTGGAGCGATGAACTGCGCGAGCGTACAGGTATAGTCACGGGGTCGTGTCTGGGCGGGAAGATTTCGGAGGACGAAGCCTTCGCGGCCTTTCATCGCAGGGAGGGCGTGCGCGTGCATCCGCTCTCGATCCCGCGCGCGATGACGAACGCGGCGGCCAGTCACATCTCGATGGAGTTTGGCATCACCGGACCCGCCTACACCATCTCGACGGCCTGCGCTTCGTCAGGCCACGCCATCGGGCAGGCGTTGTTAATGGTTCGTTCGGGTCTGACTGATTTGGCGATCACGGGCGGGAGCGAAGCGCCCTTCACGCTCGGCCATTTGAAGAAGTGGGAGCCGCTGCGCGTGGTTGCGCCGGACACGTGCCGCCCGTTTTCCAAAGACCGGCGCGGCATGATTCTCGGCGAGGGCGGCGCGATGCTCGTCATCGAACCGTTGGAGTCGGCGCGCGCACGCGGCGCGCACATACACGCCGAACTCGTCGGCTTCGGCATGTCGTCGGACGCGCATCACATCACGCAACCCTCGGCGGCGGGCGCGGCGCGTGCGATGCGTGTGGCCTTGCGCGATGCGGACGTGCGACCCGAACAGGTGGGCTACGTCAACGCGCACGGCACGGCCACGCAGGTCAACGATCCGATGGAGACGGAAGCCATCCGCGAGGCCTTCGGGCGACACGCAGACAAGTTGGCGGTGAGTTCGACGAAATCAATGCACGGCCACGCGCTCGGCGCAGCCGGGGCGATTGAGGCCGTCGCCTCCATCCTCGCGCTCGAAGAAGGCGTGCTACCACCCACGGCCAACTTCCTTGAGCCTGACCCGCGTTGCGATCTCGATTGTATCCCGAACGAGGCGCGGCGCGCGGAGGTCGAATACGCGCTCTCGAACTCGTTCGCCTTCGGCGGGCTGAATGCCGTGCTGGTTTTTCGTCGCGGGGAAAATTAAAGGATCGGACGGAAGCAGGAAGAGGTTAAGCGAATCATGTCACAGACGACTTCAACGCCGCTGTTTCATCCGCTCGTGCCCGGCGCGACGCTCGCGGGCGACTGGTTTCCCGGCCACATCCCGCAGAACATAGAGGTCGGCGAGAACACGGTTATTGATTCGTCGTTTTGCTTCAAGCATTACTACGCGGCGGCGCATCGCACGGGCTTGCGCGTGGGCAGCCACGTCACGATCTGGCGCGCGTCGCTCGCGGCGGACGAAGACGCCCTCATCGAGATCGGCGACTACTGCTACCTTGCCAACGCTTCGCTCGTCTGCACCGGGCACATACGGATCGGCTCGCGCGTGCTCATCGCGGGCGGCGTCACGATTGCCGATTCCGACTTCCACCCGCTCGCGCCCGCCGCGCGCCTCGCGGACACGATTGCGCTCTCGCCCGTCGGAGACCGGAAGCGTCGCCCGTCGGTTGAAGCACGTCCGGTCGTCATCGAAGACGACGTGTGGATCGGTTACAACGCGACGATCTTGAAAGGCGTGCGCGTCGGAGCCGGAGCGATCATCGCGCCCGGTGCGTTGGTGAATAGGGATGTGCCGCCGGGCGCAGAGGTCGCCGGAAATCCGGCGCGCGTTTTGACGAGCATTGCGACAGGAGAAGCGACGGGAGAAGCGACGGGAGAAGCGACGGGAGAAGCGACATGAGAGACAACAACGCGCAATCGCTTGCGGGCGGGCAAGACGGGCGCACGTACATTGATTATGACTGGTACGCGGGCGGCATCCCCGCGAACGTCGAACTCGGCAGGGATGTCTATATTGACACCGCTTACGGCTTCGCGCCTTTCTTCTCCGAGCAGACGCCGGGACTCTCGCTCGGCCATGCGAGCGGCGCATACGACCGCACGACTTTCGTGGTCGGCACGCGCGGGCGCATCGAGGTCGGCGCGTACACCGTTTTGAACGGCACGTATCTCGTCTGCCACGACCGTATAAAGATCGGCGAGCATTGTCTCATCGCGTGGGGGTCGGTCTTGACGGACACGTGGGCGGGCATCGGCGAAGCCCCCGTAGAAGCGCGACGGGGTGTGCTGCGCGCCGCCGCCGTAGACGAGGCGCGGCGTTTGTCGCCCGTCGTTCAGCCTCGTCCCGTCACGCTTGAGGATAATGTGTGGGTCGGCTTCGACGCGGTGATCCTGCCGGGCGTCACGCTCGGTCGCGGCTCAATCGTCGGCTGCAAGACCGTCATCGGCGAAGACGTGCCGCCCTACGCGATCATGGCGGGCGACCCCGCACGCGTCGTCCGCTACCTCGAAC
>DASYMM010000232.1:0-3541 GCA_036009085.1 Pyrinomonadaceae bacterium
CCAGCGTGAAAGAGTTCTCGCGAAGGCGCAAAGGAAGACTGGAAGCGTCGGGTGGTGATTGGTGGGTTTAAAAGTAAGCTCTTGCTGTTTTCCAACTCGTCACCCGTCACTTGTCACTCGTCACTGCATTTATCACTTTATTGATGCGTATGACGCCGTCGCCGACTTCTAAGGTGAGGGTTGCGCCTCCGGCTCCGGCGCGGGCGCGGAGTTGGCGGGCGATGGACGGGACGCCTTCGCGCGGGGCGAGGGCGGGGTGATTATTTTCGATGCGACCGGCGCGCAGCACAGTGGCGTCGAGGTCGCCGTTGAAACTGGCGGGGAGTTCGATGGTGAGTTCGCCGCGCCCGAGGCGGATGCTTGCGCCGCGTCCGCGCCAACTGTTGACGGGGATGCGCAACGCGACCGAGCCGCCCGTGATGGTGGAGACGAGATCGCCGCCGCCGAGCGTAAATGTTGCCTCGCTCTCTCCGGCGTTGAGGCTGATCGCGCCGTCGGTGTTGGCGATGTTGAGCGCGCCGCGTCCGGCGTAGATTTCGAGATCAACCTGCGCGGGGACGCGTATGCGGTAGTCAATTTTCCACGGCAGCGTGAGCAGGTTTTTGGGGAAATTTTTGGCCGCGCGTTTCATGAACTTGCGGTCGTGCGTGCCGGTGGTCATGAGCGTGAGGTGCGAGCCGTCTTCGTCGAGCACGAAATTGTTGACGGCGGCGAGCGCGGCGAGTTCTTCCTCCGTGCCGCCTTTGAGTTCGATCTCGGCGGTGATGTCCACTTCGTTGCGCGACCACGCTTCGACGGTGATCGCGCCGGTGGGCGCGCCGTAGATCGTGAGCGTGCCGCCGTAGCCGAAGCGTCGCGTCTCGTGGCGCGTGGAACTGCGCGTGAGTTGCGGCGTTGCAGGGCTAGGCGTGGGCGTTGCGCTCGCTGCGCCACGGCTTCTCTGCGATTGCGCGTGCGCGCCGGTGGCGCAGAAAAATGGGAGGCAGAGCAGCAGCGGCAGCAGCAGGAGGGGAAAGAGAAAAGCGCGCGTTGGATGCGCGCTTGAAGGTACGTGCGAGTTGGCGACGGCGTGGAAGTTTGTATGTTGCTGCAAAAGAAATGTGTGCCTCGGAAGAGAAGATGGGAAAACTTCGGACGGCGGCGCAGGCGGCGCGGTCGTTAGCGCGCAGGAAGAAGAAGAAGAAGAAGTGTGCCGTTTAACGCGAGACGAACATGATCGAGCCGCGCAAGTTCGTCGTGTTCAGGATCGCGCCGCCGTCGCCGACTTTGCCGACAACACGGCGGTTGTTGCTCTGGAAGTCCCAACTGCCGCGCCCGGCAAAGTCGCCGAGGTTGATGTTGCGCGTGCGCGGGGCGGTGGCCGTCAGGGTGAAGCCGGAGCCTGCGTTGATACGCAGATTGATGTCGCCCTGCGTGGACTTGAGTTCGTACATGCCGCCGCGCATGAGGTCTGCGTCGAAGAGGATGTTGCCGTTGATGATCGAGGCCATCACGCGATTGGCGCGGATGCCCGTCAGGTTGATGTCGCCTTCGGTGGTGACGACGGCGCGCACCATCCCGCCCTGCACGTTATGCACGACGATGTTGCCGCGTTTGGTTTCGAGATCGACGGTGGATTCCGACGGCACTTGAATGCGAAAGTTGACATCGCCCACGTCTTCGCGTCCGCGCGTGTCGTTCATCACGTCAATGTAGAGGCCGTCGTCTTTCAAGACGGGAGTAAAACGCGCGGCGGGCGCTTCCATGTCGGCGTAGATTTTGATCTCGTTGCGATCCCAGCCGACGACTTCAATCGTGCCGGAGCGGTTGTTGAGTTGGAGGCGTATGTTGCGGCGCGCCGGGTAGGTCTTCGAGAATTTGTGCTGCGCGAACGCGGCGGCGTTCGGCGCGAGGACGAACAACAGGAACGCGGCGATGCAGGATGCGGCGAGCATAAACGTCCGCGCCGCGTGCGCCGACGACCCGGCGGCATCGCACACAGCGGCGGGCATGTGAGGAACGGGCTGCGTCTTCTTCATCAATCTCTAAATCTCTCGTTGGTCGGGGTAGAGCTACGGCGGCGGCGCGAGGCGCGGGAATGTCGCACGCGCGCGAAGTGCAATCTTACAGTTCGGAGAACTCTCGAAGCAATTCCATTTTATCGCGCAGGGCGGCGTTCAAGGCTTCTTCGGAAATTTCATCGTGCGGGCTTTCGTTGAGTTCGCGGAGCGAATCGCTGACGGTCGCGTCAATGATGCCGAGGTTGCGGTCGAAGGCTTCGCGCATGCGCGGGTTCCAACGATTCTTCCGCTCCTCGACGCGCTGCATCAAATACTCGATGGCGATTAACTGATCCGAATCGAGCTTCCGCGCGGCCTTTACGTCCGACGCGCCGGGCTTCACGCCGCCCTCGCCCGCCGCCAGACGCTGCATGCCGACGGTGGTGATGACCGAAACGCCGATGACGATGGCGACGACGGCTGCCGTCAGTTGCGGCAGAGACAAAGCCCAACGCTTATTCATCAAGCGCGACAAAAAATTCTCGCTCTCGCGGTTGAAAGCGTTGGCCGACGCGGCGGCTCGCTGCTGCGCCGTGAGTTCGGCTTCGATGGTGTTGCGCACGCGCAGCCACAGTGCGCGCTCGTTTGGCGGGGCGACGAACTGCTGGCGGCTCTCCGCTGCCACGTCCACGATGGCGCGAATCTCATCGCGCACACACGCGCAGCCGAGGCACTCATCGAGATGCGTGCTCAGGAGCGCGCGATCATCTCCGGCCAGAGTGCCGTCGAGGAAGTCGCCTAAAAGATCACTGCACTTCTCGCAATCCATTTCTCTTACCTCTCTTGCTTGCCGCGTGCGACTTGCGTTATGGCTTTCTGACGGGCGCGACGCTCGCGCCCAAATTCGACAGAGCCGCAAAAGGAGAGTCGCGGCACGCTTATTTCAAATCTCGAACACCGAACGCCGGGCGCGGACGTGTTCGCTTAGCTAACTTAATTCGCCTTCCGTGCAAATCGCCTTCGGACTGCTTCGGCAAAGCGACGTTGTTGGAAGCTACGGAGCCGTTTTTTGTTGCCTGAGGAGTGTTCTAAGTTTCATGCGCGCCTTGTGCAACTGCGATTTACTCGTCCCCACCGAGCAGCCGAGCATGCGTGCTATCTCCTCGTGCTCGTGCCCCTCCACATCATGCAGGACAAAGACGGTGCGATAACCCGGCGGCAACTGTCCAATCGCACGGTCTAAGGCAATCCTATCTACTACCGGCATCGAATTGGGGTTCTGCGTGCCCGCCACTATCTGCACCGGTGTCTCCCCGTCGTCCGTCGTCTGCTCCAGTCTGACGCCCCGCTTGCGGAAGTGCATCAATACTTGATTGACGGTCAAACGGTGGAGCCAAGTGGTGAAGGCCGATTCGCCACGGAAACTACCGATTTTACGAAACAGTTGGATGAAGGCTTCCTGGGCTAAGTCTTCGGCCTCGGCCACGTTCTGGGTCATGCGCAGGCAGAGGGAATAGACTCTCCGGTTGTGCCGCTCGTAGAGTGTCTCGAAGGCCGCTAAA
>DASYMM010000233.1:0-4118 GCA_036009085.1 Pyrinomonadaceae bacterium
ATCGAACTGAGCGGATGAAAGAACGGGCGACAGTCAATGCCCTCTGCGCTCAACTGTTCCTGCAACGCTTCCTTCTCGATCCCGTAGCTGCGATCCAGCACGACGGTCACCATCCAGTAGCTATTCTTCGCGCCGGGTAGCTCGTAGTTCAGAGTGATCTCTTCGACGCCTTCCAACTCCTGCCGGTACCAGCCGAAGATTTCGCGCTTGCGGTCAATCAGTTCGTCAATCCGCTCCAACTGCGCCAGACCCAGAGCCGCCTGCATGCTGCTCATCTTGTACTTGTAAGCCACCTCGCTATTGCAAAACTGCTTGTCGCCGGGGCTGCGCCCGTGGTCGCGCAGGAACAGTACGCGGCGATGGACGGCTTCGTCATCCGTCAAGAGCATGCCGCCTTCGCCCGTGGTCAGCGTTTTTGAGCCGTGAAAGCTTAACACGCCTGTCCGGCCGAAACTACCGGCCTTGCGCCCGCCATACTCTGCGCCGACCGACTCCGCGGCATCCTCAATCACAGGCAGCCCGCGCTCCCGCGCCACCTCTAACAGGGCGGGCAGGTCAGGCACGTTGCCGTAAAGATTGACGGCGATCACGGCCTTCGTCTGCGGCGTAATCGCGGCGGCGAGCGTCTCCGCCGACAGGCACCACGTCTGCCGGTCAATATCGGCGAAGACGGGCGTTGCGCCGACGTAGGTGACGGGCGCAGCCGAGGCGATCCACGTCGCGTCCGGCACGACCACCTCGTCGCCCTGGCCGACGCCGAGCGCGAGCAGCGACAGGTGAATCGCAGAGGTGCAGGAAGGCAGCGAGACCGCATAGCGCACGCCGAGGTATTCGGCAAACGCACGCTCGAAGCGGTCGTGATAGATGTTGGCGTTCGCGTGCCAAGCGTTCGTTACGGCGTCAGTGACGTAATCGATCTCTTTCTGCGTGATCGATGGGCCGGAGACGAGGATACGTTCCATAAACCTAAGCCTTGATAACTCTCGCGGATGGTGAGGTAGTAGCCGCCCGTGCAAACCCTTCCAATAAATTTATTGAGCGACGCGAAAGGCGTGCTTCAAGTTCGCCTCCACGCGCTTCGCCCGTCTGTACAGCCGCTCGCGCCAGACGGGCACACAATACCGTCTGCACAGCGCGAGAAAACATTGACACCCTAAAGCCAGCCGTCCCGCGAGCGACATCGCCCGGTACGGCGACTGCTCCCACACGATGTCGCCGAACACCAGAAGCGCGACTTTGAGGTGCGGGTTTCTCACCATGAACGGCGATAAGCCTTCGCGTGCGGCCAGTTGATGAAGGTCTTGCGAAGCTCCCGTGACCGAACGGTTGATCGCGACGCTTTCCAGAGCTTTCACCTTCGACAGAAAAGCGACGCGCGCGACCAGCAGCCAATCGCCGCCCAACGCCGCTTGAAACGGTATCCGCAACAATTGCTCACGGCGCATCAGCCCGTAAAAAGTCCCGTTGATGCCGACCTGCCGGTAGTAAGAGAGCACGCGCTCCGAGCCTGAATCCTCCAGCAGATTGATCCGCCGGTTCTCGAAAACAAACTTCCCGTCCTCGTAATACTTGTCCGTGCCGCACGCCAAACCAAGCTCCGCCTGCGCGACGAGCGCGCCCGCACACTGCGAGAGATAAGAGGAATCGAACCAATCGTCATCCGACAACCAGACGAAAAACTCGCCGCGCGCTTGCGCCAAAACAAACTCGAAATTTTTAGCCAGACCGAGATTGACCGGCTGACGCACATACCGGATTCGACTGTCGCGGCGAGAGAGTTCTTCACACATCGCCTGCGTGCCATCGGGGGAAGCGTTGTCCGAAATGATCAACTCAAAGTTGGGATAATCCTGCGCGAGCACCGATTCGACGGCGCGGCGCAACTTGGACGCACGGTTGTACGTCGGCAGCCCGACGCTGACGAGCGGCGCGCGATTCGTCTCAAGAATTGCAGTCATGCTTTCGGCGTCTGAAGTTTCCACCAGTTGATCGTTTCCGCCAGCCCTTCCGACAGATCGTACTGCGGACACCAGCCCACCTCTTCGCGCAGACGCGCCACGTCCGCAAGCAGCAGGCGCGGTTCGCCCGCCGGGGCAGGCATTGCGCCGAGTTGGATCAAGTCAGGCCGCCCCAACTGCGCGGCGATCTCTCCGATCACCTCCCGCAAAGTAACGGGCACGCCCGAAGCGATGTTAACCGCCCCGGTCACCGCCTCCGCATCCAGCAAGGCGACGAGCGCGGCGGCGGCGTCCTGCACGTGTAGAAAATCTCTCACCTGCTCTCCGTGCGAACAACGCGCAGGCTCGCAGCGCAGGAGCGACCCGATCACGGAAGCGACGAGTCGCTGCTCATATTCGTGCGCCCCGTAAAGAAAAAAGAGACGCCCCCACGCGCCGCTTAAATTCATCCGGCAGCACAAGGCTTCGAGCATGAGTCCGAGCGCGTGCTTGCAGACGCCGTAAGTCGTCGCCGGACGAAGCGGCGTGTGCCGCTCGGAACAGTACCCGTAATCCCAATCGTACTCGGCGCACGAGCCGACGCCGACCACGCGCCGCCCGCCGCTCGCGGCAAACGCTTGCAGCAAATGCAGGCTCGCCTCGACCCAACGAAAATTCTCCGTCGCCGTCCAGTACTTGCCCGGAATGGCATACCACGCGCAGTGCAACAAGTGCGTCGGCTGCACTTCGGAGAGCAGCGACGAGACGCGCGCCGCATCCAGCAGATCAACCTGATGCCAGCGCACCGCTTCGCACGCGTCCGCCGCTGCGTGCGCTTTCGCCGAGACGGCGTGGACTTCGTAGCCGCGCGCGGCGAGCGCAGAGAGGCTATGTCGCCCGACGAAACCGCTCGCCCCGGTGACTAGCACGCTCTTCATGTGTTGCAGTTCAGACAACTCTCACTTCGGGGATCGGGATGATGAAACGACCGCCGCGTCGCCGGTACTCGGACTGCTGCTCAAGAATCTCTTCGGCAAAGTTCCACGTCAGCAAAAGGACGTAATCGGGCATATCTTCGAGGAGTTTTTCCGGCGCATGAATCGGCAGGTGCGTGCCGGGCGTGTAGTAGCCCTGCTTGACGGTGCTGCGGTCAACGACGAAATCAAGCGTCTCCCGCCCGATGCCGAAATAGTTCAACAGCGTGCTGCCTTTGGCCGACGCGCCATAGACGGCGATGTGCTTCCCCACGGCTTTCAACTCGCGCAGCGTCTTGAGCAACTCGGCCTGCAAGCGTTCGACCTGCCGGCCAAAGCCCCTGTAAAAGTCGCCGTCGCCCACGCCCCACGCGCGCTCCGCCTCAAGCATCTCTCGCACCGCCGCCGAAACTTCGCCCGTGGCTTCCGTTGCGATTTCACCAGCCGCCGTCTCAGCGCGGCGCGCGAAGATGCGGAGCGTGCCACCGTGAATCGGCAGGCGCGCGACATCTACAATCAAGAGGCCGTGGCGGCGGAAGAGTCGGTCGAGCGCGGTGAGCGAGAAATAGCAGAGGTGTTCGTGATAGATGGTGTCGAACTCCGCGCGGTCAATCATCTCCTTGACGTAGGGAGCTTCGATGACGGCCACGCCGTCGTCTTTCAGCAACGTTTGCACGCCGCGCACAAACCCGTTGAGGTCGGCCACGTGCGCCAGCACGTTGTTGGCGTGAATCACGTCGGCGCGCTGTCCTTCCGCCGCCAGCCGCGCGGCGAGTTCCGCGCCGAAGAATTCGCTGATGGTCGGGATGCCGCGCTCGTCTCGCGCGATGCGTGCGATATTCGTGGCCGGTTCGATGCCGAGCACGGGAACGCCCGCGCGCTTGTAATACTGTAGGAGGTAGCCGTCGTTGCTCGCGACTTCCATGACGAGACTCTGCGCGCCGAGACGGCGTGCCGGGATGAGTTCGCCGACGAGCGTTTCGGCGTGGCGCAACATCGTGTCGGAGAACGACGAGAGATAGAAATATTCGCGGAACAACTGTTCGGGCGGCACGGTCTCTGTGATCTGGACGAGCGTGCACGCCGGGCAGAAGACGAGTTCGAGCGGGTAGGTGGCCTCCGGCTCTTCGAGTTGCTCGGCGGTGAGCAAGGCGTTGGCGAGCGGCGTCCGGCCTAAGTTGAGGATGGGTAAGAGTTCCGTCGTGCG
>DASYMM010000234.1:0-4052 GCA_036009085.1 Pyrinomonadaceae bacterium
CAGTCTCTTCCGCCTCGCCCGCGTCGCCTTCGCCGACATAGACGCGTCCGGACTCAACCGTCTCGAAATACTCTTCGATGCGTTCGAGTATCTCGTCCACCGCATGCGAGTGATAGAGCACCTGACGGAAGCGCGAGCCGCCCACGAGTCCGCGCGTGAACTGCCCCGCGAGTTGCTTCATCCGCCCGATGGCGGGCAGTTCGGGCATGTCCGCGCGCAGCAGTTCAAAATATTCGAGCAGGAGATTGCGCTTGTCTGCGAGCGTCGGCTGGAAGGGCGCGCGTCCGGCGAGCGTGTCTTCGATCTGTCGAAAGACCCACGGATTCGCCATCGCGCCGCGCCCGATCAGGATGCCGTCGCAGTTCGTCTCGCGCCAGCGCGCCAGAGCCTCGTCCACGTTCGTTACGTCGCCGCTGCCGGAGACGGGAATTTTCACAGTCTCCTTGATCTGCCGCACCAAGTCCCAGTTCGCGCGCCCCTTATAGCCCTGCTCCTTCGTGCGCCCGTGCAGAGCGATGTGCTCGACGCCGCACGCTTCGGCGAGTTTCGCCGTCTCCACGGCGTTGATGTGGTTGTCGTAATAGCCCGCGCGAATCTTGATCGTGAGCGGGATGGTGATCGTGCGCTTGATCTCTTTGAGGATCGTTTCGAGGCGCGGCATGTCGCGCAGCAGTCCTGAGCCGCCGCCGTGTTTGACGACCTTCGGCGCGGGGCAGCCGCAGTTGATGTCGAGCATGTCCGCGCCGATCTCCTGCGCCATCTCGGCGGCCATCCGCATGCGTTCCGGCTGCCCGCCGAAAATCTGCACGGCGAACGGTCGCTCGTAATCGTAAAAGCGCATCTGCCGCTTCGACTTCGGGTTGTTGCGCGTCAAGCCCTCGACCGAAATGAACTCCGAGACGGTCAGCCCCACGCCGCCGCAACGCTTCAACAGACCGCGAAACGCCACGTCCGTCACGCCCGCCATCGGCGACAGCACGAGCGGCGGCGAGATCAGCACATCTCTGATTTTGAAAGGCTTCATAAAACTTATGGGTAAAGGGAAAGGGGGAAAGGGTAAAGGAAGAAATCGTCTTTTCCCTTCCCCCTTTCCCTTTACCATTTGCCCTGATCTATTTCCAGAGTTCGACGCCCGTGGCGACGAAGCGTATCTCGTCCGCCGTGCCGTCGGCTTTGCGCTCGATCTTCGCGCCGTCTTCGATGAGGTGGTCAACCTGCGCCTTGTCCAGCACCTTCACGGAGAACTCGCCTTCGGCCTTGAACTTCATGCTCTTGGAATCCTTCGGCACGAAGAAACTGTGATCCTTGAACGTGACGCGAATCCCCGCGACGCCCGACTCCGGCGCGATCTGCATCCAGCAGCCCTCGCTCTGGCAGACGCGCTCCACCACGCCTGCGATCCTCACGCGCTTGCCCGCGAACTTCGCAGGCTCTTTCAACACGTCCGCGAACGCCACGGCGGGCGACTCCGTGTTCAGCGCAACTCCGCGCTTGATCACGTCGCCGTCTTTCTCCGTCCGGGCGGTTTCAACCTTCGCGTCGTCGTGCGTCTGGTGCGCGTCGTGCGATTTGTGTTCCTGCGCGGCGGTGGCTGAAGCGGCGCAGGCGATGAACAGGAGCGAAACGAGAAATGTCTTCATAGTGAAAATAAGCTATCCTTTGTAACTGAAATTGGCCGAAGCATCAGTTGAGCAATTAGCGGCGTTCGGATTATAGCAATGCAACCCACCCTCATCAAAAGCGCGAGTATCGCGTGGACGCTCCTTTACGCCGCGTGCATCATCTGGATTTACGCGACCGCGCCGCGCTCGTTCACCGAAGCGACGACCGGAGTGAGCGTCGCCGCAGGAACTTATGCCGTTGACGAGGCGCGCTTTGCGGCGGCGCGCGAACTGTTTCGACGCGAGCAATACGCCGCGGCGCGCGACGAATGGATGCGCGCCGACCCCGCCGCGCGCGACGCACGCACGCAGTTTTACCTCGCCTACGCTTTCTACCGGGAAGGTTGGGGACGCGTCTATCACGACGACGCTTTGTATAAGCAGGGCTTGGAGGCCGTCACGCGCGCAATCGCGCTGTCGCCCGCCGGCGCGCTCGCGGTTGACGACCCGGAGTTGAAGATTCACTCCGCCGCCGAACTCAAGGCCGAGTTGCAGCAAGGCTTAGAAACCTCTGCGGGCGACTTCAACCCGCTCAAAATCGTGCGCGAGCGAAAATGAGAGACGAAACCGAATCGCCTTTTGAGTAGTATCCTAGTTTCAATTTTTCTCTGTGCCCCCTCTGTGTCCTCTGTGCCTGCGGTGGTGAGTCTCTTTCAAAAGCATTCAACACAGAGTCACAGAGGACACGGAGGGGCACAGAGAGTTCAAATCAAATAAGGACACTGCTTTTTGAAGTAATGAAGACTCGACGCGACCGCAATCAACTCCTCGTGCGCCACCTCTTGCTGCCGACGATCTTTCTGACCGTCGCGCTCCTTGGTGGCCTGCGCGTCGCGTCGGAGACGGGCGCGTTTCTCTTCGTCGCGCCGCCGCTCGTCGCACTCGTGCTCGCCGTGCTCCTGTTGCTCCTGTTCGTGCGCGGGCGTCTCGTCAATTTGCACGCGTGGCTCTCCGGCGAGCATGCGCCCATTACCAACGTCTCACACGCGCTCACGCTGCTCGCGCTCTTCTTCGCCTCCGCGCAAGCCTTCACGAGCGTCTTGCCCGAACGCGGCCTGTTTCGCTGGATGTTCGCCTTCTTCTTCCTCTGGACGCTCTGGAACAACCAGTTCGCAGACTTCGACGCGCGCCGCCTCCTCCGCAGCCTCGTCGCGCTCTTCGGCACGGCCTTCGTCCTCAAACACATGCTGCTCGCCTCGCTCTACTCTACGGACGGCGGCTGGCTCAAACGACTCGCGGGCGCGCTCCTCGAAGGCTTCACGCAGGGCACGCTCGGCCAACAGGAGACTTTCGCGCCCGCCACCGGCTACATCAGTTTCTTCACGCTCGCCCTCTACGTCCTCGGCCTCTTCCTGCTCCCGCCCGCGCCCGCCCCCGACGCCGACGCCCCGCACGCACGCGACCCGCACGAACTCGTCGCACAATACCGTCAACTCTCTCTCGAAGAACGCGCCCTCCTGCGCGAAGAAATTCTGCGAACGGAGCGCGGGCTACTCGAAGACGAGATTCACGCTACCCGCACAGATTAAAGCGGGAGGACTAACGCACTAACGTCAGTCCTCCCGCCTTAGTTGTTTCCACTACTTGTTAAATTACCAGTTGACAACTAACTCTTCCGAGCCTTGCCACGCGGGAACGTCTTCGCGTATGGCGGCGCGTTGGAGACGTTCGGCGTCGGCCAAGAGTCGCCCCGCGCCGAGCGCGACCGCCGCGAGCGGTTCGTCCGCGACCGTGACGTGCAGGCGCAGTTCGTTCTGGAGGCGTTCGGCCATGCCTTCGAGGAGCGCGCCGCCGCCCGTCAGGATCAGCCCCGTCTGGTAAATGTCCGCCGTCACGTCCGGCTGCGAGTCTTCAATCGCGCGGCGTGCGCCCGCGACGATCTCGGAGAGCACAGGCTCCAAAGCCTGCCGCACTTCGTCCGAACCGATCTCGACCGCTTTCGCCAATCCGCTCGTCAGTTCCTTGCCGACCACTTCCATGCGGCGCGCTTCCTTTTTGCCGTCGCCGCGCTCGCCTGCGTGCCCCGCGCCGAGTTCCTTCTTCACCTGTTCGGCCGTGCGCTCGCCGAGTTGCATCTCATACTTGGCGCGCACGTACTCGCGTATCGCGTCGTCCATCGCATTGCCCGCCACCTTCAAACTACTCGAAGAGACGACCGCCGCCGAAGAGACGATAGCGATGTTGGTGGTGCCGCCGCCGATGTCAACGATGAGGTGAGCGCGTTCGTCTTCGTAGCCGAGTCCCGCGCCGAGCGCGGCGGCCTAGCCTTCGTCAACGAGGTCAACGCGTGTGGCTTTGGCGTCGCGCGCCGCGTCGCGCACGCTTCGTTGTTCGAGCGTCGTGGACGAGCCGGGGACGCCGATCACCATGTGGCTACGTTTATTTTGATTG
>DASYMM010000235.1:0-10856 GCA_036009085.1 Pyrinomonadaceae bacterium
TTCTTCCCTGAACGGCTCGCGCTTCAAATCGGCCGCGACCGCCGCGCGCCAACGCTTGACGAACTCTCTGGTCAGCCTTTCGCGCACGCGGCTTTCGAGTTCCGCAGGCGGCAGCGCGGCGTGCCTGCCGTGGATGAGTTCGTCGAGCAAATCTGCGCCGGTGCGGACGGCGAAACGCGAGCCACGGTCGCTGCGGAAACACTTGTTGCTGCCGTGGCCGTCGGAGATGGAGACGATCAAGGGCAGCCGCGCGCTCGACTGCCGGACGTAGAGAATGGCGTCCTGATTCGGGATTCCGGCGCGCAGGTGCGACGCGCCGGGAACCGTCTCGCCGATCACGCGCCACTCCGCCACAGAGCGCGCCGCGATGAGCGCGTCGTCCGCGGGCGCGGCGGCGGGCGGCGCATCAACACGAGTCTCCGTCGCCGCCACTTGCGGCGGCGACGGAGTTTGCGCGTTCGGCGGCGCGGGCTTTTCCGTCGCGTCCGCCGCTTCACCCGGCGCGTTCGTCTCCGCACCGTTTGCGGCGGGCGGCGCAGCGGCAGGCGGCGCGGGCGAGGTTTCCGACGTGTCAGTCATGCGGCAATCCTCTACCAGACATCGTCAACGGTTTTTTGATCGTCTGCCGGATCGGTCGCCGCCGGCACGGCTGCGCCTGCGTTCGCCGGAGCGGCGGTTGCGCCTCCGGCGGCGTTCGGGTCGGGCGTCGCTGACGGATCGGGCGCGGTCGCACCGGGCGCGGGCACACCGACGGGCGAACCTGCTGCGGCGGGCGACGCCTGCGGGTGATCCGTGCCGCCTGCGGCCGGCGACGAAGCGGATTTCAACACGGCGGTCGAAGCCCACTTGATGTGTTTGACGAGAGCTTCGGGCGAGTTGGCGGCGAGCGGTTTCATCTCCGGGTGCGCGATGAATTTTTGCAGCACGTCGGCGTCGGCGTCCTGCCCGATGGAGATCGCGATGCGGACGGCCTTCTTGCCCCACGGTTGATCAAGTAGGTCTTTCAAGCCCGCGTCGAAGTCGTCGGTCGGCTGGCCGTCGGAGATGAGGACGAGGACGGGCGGCAGTGCGCGTTCAGACATCGGCGGCATCTTGAGTTGCTCTGCGACGAGCGAGAGCGCCTTGCCCATGTCGGTTTCGCCTTCTGCCGGGAGGTCGTTCCAGGCGAAATCGGCAACAGGCGTCGGCTGCGAGATGTGCCACTGCGCGCCATCCGAAAACTTCACGGCGCGGACGAGCACCTGCGCGTTCGGGTTATCGTCCGCAACCTTTTTCATGTGCGGGATGGCTTCGCGAATCGCGTTGTTCAAAGCCTGAATTTTGCCGTCCTGCTGCATGGAACCGGATGCGTCGGCGATCCAGATGAAGTGAAGTGGACGCGAAGCGAGTTCGCCGCCCGGTCGTCTGCTCATAATCGAAAGTCCTCCCCGTTAACGAGTTCGTCTGTTCTGCAAATGATTGTTGGGAACAGGAAGGAAGATACACTATCGAGACGAAATGCGGGAAGCGGGCGGGCGGGAAAAGTGAATCGACGCGCCGGGAGAGAAAGGGTTAAAACTTTCGCGCCGTCAACCGCGCGCCGTAGAAGATCACCTGTTGCGCGGATCGTTAATGCTCGGCTGCGCCTGCTCCTCTTGCAGGAGGAAGAGGACAGCCGGAATGACAAAGGTGACTGTCGCGATGAGGGCGACGACCAACATGACGATGATGACACAACCGCGCAGCGTCAGCCCGCGACGCGGCGTTTGTGGTGCGGGAAGAGAGGGCAAAACATCCTGCGGAGGCGGCACGGCGATAGTTGGTTGGACGGTCGGCATCCGGCGCGGTGCGGGCGCAGGCTGCCGTATGATTGGCGGCGGTTGTGGGTGCGCCTTCGGCATTTGCGGCGGCGGCTGTCGCTGCTTCGCCGGCGGGGCGTAAGTCGTCCCGCGTTGCGGCTGAGACTTTTCTTGCGAACCCGTGCTCGCTGAATCGGTCGCCGTGGGTTTCGACGCGCGAACGAGCGGCGATGCGTCGCTTCGTTCAACCTCCGCCGATTCAGCACGCGCCCTCGCTTGGAGTTCCGCCTCGGACATAATGCCGAGCGCGAACGCCCATGTCTCGACTCCCCAACGCGCGGCTTCCGGCGTGTATGCGAGGTTGTCGCGCAGGCGTGCCGCGAGCCGTGCGAGCAACACTTCGCGCGGCACGGAGTTGCCCGCCGACATCAAATCCGCCGCCACGCGCTCCTCAAGCGCGCCCATGATGATGTTGATCTCGCGCCGGTGCGCGCCGCATAAATCGCGCAGCAGCCCCTCGACGCGTTTGGGCGCGTCGCAAATCGCGCGCCCATTTTCAGAGATGATGCGCGCGAGCGTGTGTCGTGGCAGGTCGTTCATTAGCGTAGGCTCAATTCCGGTCGTTACTTCAAGCCAACTTGCGTTCCGGGTTATAGAATCACAGGTTATTAACGAAGTGTTATTCTACCTCACGCTAAAGACATTGTATTTATGGGGGCGCGACAAATGAGGAAGGCGGCAATTGGGCTGTGGGTGTTGATAACAGCGTCGGCGTGTTTCGCGCAGGCTGATACGGAAAGAGCAGACCAACAAGCGCGGCCGGGTTTGAGCGGCACGTGGGTTCTAGACAAATCGAAAAGCCCGAAAATTGAGGCCGACGAGTTTACGCTCGTGATCGTGCATCGTGAGCCGGAAATTAAGATAACTGAGAAATCGTCGAAAGATGGTCGTGAGTTGATAAATGAATCTACACACTACACGGATGGACGCTCTGATTCAGACAGCGCAGAGGGAGAGCGTTATCAAAAGGTAAAAATCAGATGGAAGGGCGACACGCTGATCAGAGAGAATATTTACGCCACCAGCGGAATGAAGCTCGACATGATAACCACCGAGGAATGGAAGCTCTCAAAAGATAAGCAGACCTTAACCCGCACGATTGTAACCCGGCAAAGAGTAAGCATGAACCAGACGATGATCCCGCGCATCGTGCGTAAGTACGTATTCAAACGAAGTTCTTGAGAGCGTGAACTTGGTTAGTAAAAAAGAGGCGTTGACTCGAAGTCAACGCCTCTTAGTGTTTTTAAGTTGACACCAAATAGTCGCGCCTGTGCCGCGTGTGCGTCTTAGGGTTGACCGAAGCGGTTTCGATACTCGTTCGAGTGGAGGAAACCGAAAATCAAGGTGCGGTAGTCGCCCGGCTGGACGGTGCCGTTGCCGTTCGTCAAGACGTTCACCCACGCGTCGAAGCCCGATTGTTCGGGGTCGCGTCGCAGATAACCGAAGTATTGCATCGTGACGAAGCCGCGATAGAAGAATGCGTTCTGCACTTCCGCGCTCTCGATAAAGGCGCGCAGCGTTTGCGCCGCAGACCTCGCGCCGCTGCTCATCTCCCCGACGAGTTGCGCGTGATTGGCGAGACGCACGCTGGCCGTCTTCTCCAACTTGCTCACGAAGGCTTCGGCGTTCGCTGCGTTCGTCAGCCCGCCGTAGAGCGCGTTGAACTCAGGCCGCGACATGAACTCCGCGACGAAAGCGACGCGGCTCGCTTCCAACTCGGCGGCGGTTTGCGGAACGCCGAGACGTGCCATGTCGGGCATGAACTCCGCGTAGAGCGGACGCCTGCCGAGCACGGCATCGTAGAAGCGATAGATGAAGTATCCGCGCCCGCTGAATTCGGGCGAGCGATAGAAGCCCGAAGAGATCAGCACGCGGTCGCATTCGGGATTCGTCGAGCCGTAGCCGTTGTTCGGGCACTTGTTGAACACGCCGAGCCAGGCATCGAGTCCGCCCTGTTCCGGCGCGCGGTTGAGGAAGTCGAGATACTGCTGGCGCACGAAGAAGTTGCCGTCTTCGAGCGGGTTGGGCGCGGGCGCAATCGTGCCGAAGACACCGGCCAGAATCGTCCCGCCCGTGCTTGTATTGACGACCGCGACCGTCGTGCCGTCCGTCACGACGGGCACGCTGTTTCCGTCGTTGGTGTTCAACTCAAGTTCGCCACGGAAGAAAGAGTTGAGCACGATTTGGCCGATGCTCACGTTGTTGACGAGCACGCGGAACGTCGTCCCGGCGGGCAAATTCACGTCTTGAATTTCGACGTTCAGACGCCGACCGTCCGTGCGTTGGCGGAAGTCCGCGTGGCCTTGCGGCATCATTCCGTTGATGCCCGCGCCGTTCAGGGGAATGCGGACGCGAATCTCACCGCCGGGGCCGGGCGTCGGATTTGGCGTCGCGCCGGGCGTCGGGCTAGGCGTCGCATTCGGGTTCGGCAGAGATTGTGTGAACGAACCGGCGATGACGGTCGTTCCCGCGCGGTCGGAGATGACGATGCTCGTGCCGTTGACGACAGGCGGGGTGGTCTGCCCGTGGTCGGTTCTGAGTTCGAGTTCGCCTTTCAGAGAGTTGATCACGATCTCCCCGACCTTGACGTTGTCAACGAGCACGTTGAGCACTGTGCCGTTCGGCAAGTTCACGTTCTCGATCTTGATTTTCAGACGACGGCTGCCCTGCGCTTCGCGTCGAAACTCGGCTTCGCCGCGAGGCGTCGCGCCGTTCAGACTCGCGCCGACCAGCCTGATCTCCATACGCGCTTCCAAGCCTTGCGGCGAGGGCGACGGACTCGGCGAAGGCGACGGGCTAGGCGATGCCGTCGGACTCGGCGACGGGCTGGCTGTCGGACTCGGTGACGGTGTCGCCGTCGGACTCGGGGAAGGAGTCGGCGTCTGCGTCTGCCACGCGCTCGCCGTGGAAGAACCGAGGACGAACAGGGTGAGAAGAAGTATGATCCCCGCCGCGCCCCCGCGTAAATTTATTGACCGCATCCTGCTTTTCAGAAAACTCATTGATTTCAATCCCTTCAACTTGAAAATCGCGCCCTGTAAGTGCGCCTGTCTTGGAAAACCCGTCGAGCCGCTTCCCACGCGACCAACCACACACCCTTGACCACGCCGACGCTCATTACAACCACCATGCCACAGCGCAAACACCAGCCAGACGCGCATTTGACGGGCAAAACCAGCGCGCCGCAGAAACCAGCCGCTTTCATTAGCCCGCGCGCGGCCGAAAAATGTGATACCTGCTTCGCATCGTTGCTCCACCGGCACGCGCAGATGTCGTTTCACCCGCATAAACACAGGGTTTTTGCTGAAACTGCGAATGAAGTATGCGGTGCGAAGGAGATATACAGGAAAAAGCGTGTCTGGAGAGACTTTAAAGCCGCAGGGCGGGCTGCGCTTTCAGGTCGGAATTTCGCGTTAATCGCTTGAAAAAGCTCGATTTGGCGGGATTTCGGCAAAGACCCGGAGGGGAACGGGTCTGCGCGCCGGTCGCACGCCACAAAAACGCGGAGTTTTCGCCAACTGGCACGATTGTTGCTCTTTGTCTATTAAGGAGAGTCGAACCGGAAGGGCATGAAAATCAGGCGTTTGCGCGCAAACCTGTAGCAACTTTTCGACGCTTGGAATCCTCCAACTGTGCGCCGCTCAATTCATTCAAGGGGCTTCAATTATTCCGTTATTTTGTTGACGCACGAGGAGTTTCAAGCTATCCGGCATACCGAAATGAAAAGAAATAAACGCTCCACTCGCAGCAGTTTTACCGTCCTGGCCGTCGTCTTGTCCCTGTGCTTCGGCAGCTTCGGCGGCCTGACGGTGCAAGGGCAACTTTCATCCCGTTCCAAGGGAACCAAAGCAACGGGGGCGGGCGCGCAAAGTATTGACAGCGTTACTACTTCCGCCACGGCGAAGAAGCCCGGCAAGCCTCTGCCGAAAGTCGCCGGGCAGTTCGATAAAATCTCGCCTGATCTGGCTCAGCAGTTGATCCGCTCCGTCCATCACAAGAAGACTTTCCGCGTCATCTGCCAGTTCAACCGGCCGGCGGGAAGCGGCGTGCAAGCCGTCTATACGCGCCCGCGTGTGACGGTCAATTACAGTTTTGAAAATTCCCAATTCGTGAGCGCGGACATGCCCGCCAAGGATGTCTTCGATCTGGCGCGGTTTGACGAAATCTCCTACATCACGCCCGACCGGGAGGTGCGCACGCTCGGACACGTCTCCGCCACGACCGGCGCAGACCTCGTGCGCACGCAAGCCACGGGCGGACTCGACGGCACCGGCATCGGCATCGCCGTGCTCGATTCGGGCATCAAGCGCAGCCACAAATCTTTTCGCATGGGGCGCACGGACGATAGCGACGTACGCATCGTGGCCGAAAAAGATTTCGTCAACTACGGCAACACGGACGACCAGTACGGCCACGGCACGCACGTCGCCTCGCTCGCGGGCGGCAACGGGCGCATCGCCAACGCCAACTACATCGGCATCGCGCCGAACGCAAACATCATCAACCTGCGCGTGCTCGATAACGAGGGGCGCGGCTCCGTCTCGTCCGTCCTGCTCGCCATTGATTGGGTGATGGCAAATCGCGCGGCCTACAACATACGCGTCGTCAACATGAGCCTCGGCATGCCCGCGATTGATTCTTATCGCAACGATCCGGTCTGCCTCGCCGTGCGGCGTCTGGTTGACGCAGGCATCGTCGTCGTCGCGGCGGCGGGAAACAACGGCAAGACGGACGACGGGCAGAAGGTTTACGGGCAGATTCACTCGCCCGGCATCGAGCCTTCGGCCATCACGGTCGGCGCGACCAACACCTTCGGCACGAACGAGCGCGGCGACGACCGTGTCGCCACCTACAGTTCGCGTGGCCCGACGCGCGGCAGCTACTTCGACGCGGCGGGCGTTCGCCACTACGACAATTTGATCAAGCCGGAGTTGGTCGCCCCCGGTAACAAGTTGGTTGGCGCGCAGTCGGAAGGTGAGTGTCCACAGAGTCACGACGATTGCGGCGCGAAAAATTTCCTGCTCACGCAGCAGCCGCAGATGGAAGCGCATGTGAGTACGGACGACAGCCGCGCGATGATGTTTATGAGCGGCACTTCGATGTCCGCGCCGCAGGTGGCGGGCGCAGCCGCGCTGCTCCTGCAAGTCAACCCGCGCCTCACGCCGAACATGATCAAAGCGATCCTGATGTACACCGCTCAGCCGCTCGCGGGATTCAACATGTTCGAGCAGGGCGCAGGCCAACTCAACATCGAGGGCGCGGTCAAACTCGCCAAACTCGTGCGCCGCGACCTCACGAACAGCACGCCGCTCGGCGCGCCCCTGCTCACCGGTGCGGCTCCGGCTCCGCGCACCACCATCGCCGGACACACTTTCGACTGGGCGCAAGGCATCGTCCTCAACTACAGCTTCGCCACCGGCACCGATCTCATCACCGGCTACCAGCACATCTACGATCTCGGCGTAATCATCAGCGACGGCGTGATCATTAGCGACGGCGTCATCATCAGCGACAACATCCTGCGGCGAAATCCGAACCGCCTCACCGACGGCGTGATCATCAGCGACCAACTCCTGACGAGCGACGGCAGCATGCTCGGCAGCGGAACGCCTTACGTCGCCGTCGGCGTGATCATCAGCGACGGCGTGATCATCAGCGACGGGTTTCTGCACGACGACGGCGTCATCATCAGCGACGGTGTGATCATCAGCGACACGCTGTTCCGTGCTCTGGGCACGATGGCAAATGGCGACGCCACGAGTTACGCGCCGGTGGTAGTTGATACAGGAAATGATCATATCGGGTACTGACGGCGCGTTGCTCTCACGCCGTATAGTTTCAGTTTTAGAACCTGAATCCCCCTGAAAGTTTTATCTTTCTAACGCTATGTCTCGAAATCTCAACTCTGCTGTGACGACGCCGTCGTCGCCCGCCGGACGCATGCGCTCCGGGCGCACGGTGCACGCTGAAAGCCATCCTGCTTCGCTGCAACTGCTCGGCAAGGGTGAGGAAGCGGAAGCCCTCGCCTTTCTCGCGAAGCACCCGGTACAAAACGTGATCATGATGAGCTTGATCCGCGACAACGGTTTCGAGAGTCGTTTGAATCGCGGCAACTTTTACGCGTGCCGCGACGCGCACGGCGAACTCACCGGCGTCGCTTTGATCGGGCGTCACGTCCTCTTCGCCACGGAGTGCCCGGAGACCGTCGCGGAGTTTGCGCGGCAAGCGCGCACGCGGCGCGACGCGCACGTTATTGTGGGCGACCGCGAATCGGTCGAGCAGTTTTGGGCGGGTTATGCGCGGTCGGGTGAGTCGCCTCTGCTGGTGCAGCGTGAGTTGTTGTTGGAGCAAAAATGGCCGATTGCCGTGCGTGAGTTTGTGCCGGGTTTGCGGCTGGCCGTGCCCGCAGACATCGAGCAGATTGCCACGGCGCATGCGCAGATGGCTTTTGACGAAAGCCGCAGCAACCCGCTCGAAACCGACCGGGAAGGCTTTCTCTCGCGTATCGGGCGACGCGTGGAGCAGGGGCGCGTGTGGGTGTGGACGGAAGATGATCATCTGATTTTTAAGACCGACATTTGCTCGCACACGCCGGAGGTGATCTATCTCGAAGGCGTCTATGTGAATCCGTCGGAGCGCGGCAAGGGTTATGGCCTGCGTTGCCTTTCGCAGTTGAGCCGCGAGTTGTTGCTGCGCGCGAAGTCTCTCTGCCTGCTGGTCAACGAACAGAACGGGCAGGCGCGCGCCTTCTATCAACGCGCGGGTTACAAACTGCATAGCCACTACGACACGATCTACCTACAGTCTCGATAGTTGAAGTGCGTTCAACTCTCCGCTCGCTCCCGAATCTGCGGTTTGTGATTTCGCAACGCAGCCACTATATTTAACTCAACCAGTCAGTCGGAATCGCTAAGACAATCTCTGATCTTCGTGTGAATGAGAGATGCGTGCCGGGGCGCGACTGCGCGACGATTGATCTGCCTGTGTTGTCCGGCAGAAACATTCCAGTGGAGGCCGCCGAAAAATGAACAGGGAGACACGGGGGGCGGAGTCCTCAATCGCCAGCTTGAGCGAAGCGCGCAACCGCACGCAGACCGCGCGCCAGTCGCTCGAACGCGAACTGGAAGAAGTGCGCCTGCTGCTCGATCAAGGTCTCACTTCCGAAGTGTTGCAGCGGACGGCTTCTTTGATGCGCGCTTCCCGGCAGGATGCGTCGCTTTTGGCGCGTGCGCGTTGTTTGCTCTCGGCCGCCTTGGAGATGCAGGGACGCTACCGCGAGTCGCTCGAAGCCGTGCAGATGTACGAGCAGGCGGAAGAGCGCGCGAAGTGCGACCCCGTAACTTCGATCTATCTCGATGTCCAACTCGGACTCGCCTACAACTACACGGGCGACCATCCGAAAGCCATCGCGCTCTTAAACGGCGCGCTTCGAGAAGCGACCGCGCACGGCGGCGGCGCGCAGGTCGGCTCGGTCTATGTCGCGCTCGCACGCGTCTATCGCAGCATCAACGAGTACACCATCGCGCGCGACCACGCGCAAAAGGCGCTCGAACACTTTCGCGGCACGGGCGACTGGCGCGGTCTGGCCGAGGCCAACTTCGCCATCGCGCTCGCCGAACTTTTTGAAGGCAATTACGAGCCTGCCCTGAACAACCTCCAACAGTCTTTAAAACTCATCGGCGACCACCCCGCGCCCTACCTGCTCGGCAAGCTTTATACCAACATGGCGGGCGTCTGCTGGTTTCTCAAGCGACCGCACGACGGCATCAAATATTTAGAGACCGCGATCAGCTATTACGAGCGCACCGAGCACAAGGCCAACGCCGCAGACGGTTACAATAACCTGGGCATCCACCTCGTTCTCGTCGGTGAATGGGATCGCGCGCAGGGCGCGCTGGAGCGTGCGCTCGCGCTCGCCTCCGAGACGGACAAACGCGGCGAGCAGACGATGATCCTCGATTCGCTCGGCGAACTGTTGATGCTGCGCGGCGAACTCGAAGAAGCCGGAAAGTATCTGGAACGCGCCGTCGAACTGTCGCAGTTGCACGGCAACAAGTGGTATGCGGGTCAAGCCTTGCGCACGCTCGGTCGGTGTCATCTGGCGTCGGACGAGCCGGAACGCGCGCTCGCGGATGGCCTGCATGCGCTCGAATATGCGGAGCAGATCGGAGATCGCCATGCCGTCTGCGATTCGCGCCTGTTGTTGGGCGAAACTCATTTGCGACTCGGCGATCTGTCGCAGTGCGCCGAGCAGTTAAATCTGGTCTTGAGCGAGACGGCAGACTCTTCGGCAGACCTCGCCGTGTCGGGCGAAGCGCAGCGTCTCCAAGGCTTGCTTTCGCTCGCGCAGGACAACGCTTTGCCCGCCGCGCAGCACTTCGGGCGCAGCGTCTCGATCTACGAGATGCTCGGCGACCGTTATCGCAGCGCACGCGCGCGTTACGATCTGGGGCGGGCTTATGCCGACGCGCAGCCCGAACGCGCACACGAATGTCTCACGCACGCCGCCGAAACTTTCCGCGAACTCGGCGCGCGTCTCGACATCGAGCGAACGGAAGATGCGCTCGGCGCGCTCGAACGCAACCGTAGCCGCAGCGACGACGCCGTCGCCGCCGCGCCGCAGCAAAGATTCGACGACCTCACGCACCTCATCCTGATGCGACTCACAGACGCCGTCGCCTCGCGCGAACTGCTCCTGCGCGAACTCGCCGCCGTCGTCTATCAGGAGACCGGCGTGCGACAAGTTTTGATCGCGGAGCCGGGAGAGATTGAAGATGAGCGCATCGTCGTCACACATGGTTGGACGGAGCGCGAGGGCGAAGAACTGTTGGAGAAGTTGCGCCGCGCGGAAAGCGCGGAGGAGAGAAGAAACGTCGCAAGCGGGCAGGGAATTGAGAGCATCGAACTGCGCGCGTCGAACGCGCGTCCCGCCACTTTGCTCGTGTCGCCGCAGGGGGCGGCGCATCTGCCGGGCGGCGTCTCGCTCGCACCGCTCCTGCGTATGGTCGAACTCGGCCT
>DASYMM010000236.1:0-7188 GCA_036009085.1 Pyrinomonadaceae bacterium
GTGTAAAGGTGGCTGATGTCAACGGCAAGGCCGGTCGCGAGGAGCATCGCCAACATGCCGATGGTCGTGATGACCGTCACGGAACCGCGCTCCCCCCCGCGCTCGCGGCGTGTGCGCTTGATTTTCTGCTGCCGTCCATTCATCGCTTCTCTCTCCTCTTTCAACTTTCCGACCGGCGAGGCGAAATCAACCTGCGAGCCAACCTACTCACGCACACGCGCCACGCCCGACTTGGCAGACGCGACCGGCGAGGGTAACGATTGGCTGAAATAACTCGACAAGGCGACGCGCGCCGCGTCGCTGCCCTGCGGCAACACCGCTTCCTGCGCGGCGGTGTTCGCGGCCTGTTCCTTCACTTCAACTTTCGCCGCTTCTTTCTCTTCCTTCAACGCATCCTTCGCGGGCGCAGCCGCCGGACTCGCAACAGGACTCGCCGCCGGACTGGCAACAGGCGCAGCCGTCGTGGTCGTCGCGTTGTTCGCATTGACGCTCGCGGCGTTTGCATCGGTCACGGTCATCACTTTTGCTCCGTCGCTGCCCGTCGAATAACCGCTCGCGCCCTTGATGCCTTCGCCTGCGGGTTCGACGCCGAGCGGCGAGCCTTTCTTCAACCCGTCGAGGCCGCGCGTGGCGGGCAGGTCGTCGCGGTTCACGGGCTTGACGATGTTGGTCGTGCAGAAGAAGACGAGTTCCGTCTCTCTCTTCTCGAACGATTTCGATTTGAAGAGCGCGCCGAGGATAGGGATGTTGCCGAGGCCGGGAACTTTCGAGAGCGTCTGCGATTCGCTGTTGTCGAGGAGTCCGGCGAGGGCGAAGCTCTGGCCGTCGCGCAGTTCGATGCCGGTCTTGGCGCGTCGCGTCTTCAAGGCGGGGATCAAGTAGCCTTGAAACTTGACGCCGTTCTGGAAGTCAATCGTCGAGACTTCGGGTTCGAGTTCCATCTGGATGTGGTCTTCGTCAATGATCGTCGGCTTGAACTTCAAGCGCACGCCGTACTCTTTGAAGACCACCGTGACGTTGACGCGCTGGCCGTCCGACTGTATGACCGGAATCGGAAACTCGCCGCCCGCCAGAAAACTCGCTTCCTGCCCGCTCATCGCGATCACGTTCGGTTCGGCCAAGCTACGGATCGCGCCCGACGTTTGCAGCGCGCGAATCTGCGCCGCCGAGCCGATGCCCGTGTTGGAGATCATCAAGTTTGCCGTCTCGAATAGAGAGGCGAGGCTGTTGGTGCCGGAGAAACTCGTGCCGCCGTTGCTCGACGCCCAAGCCGAACCCAACTCGCGCAGCTTCGTGCGGCTCACTTCCGCCACGCGCACCGACAACTGCACCTGCAAAGCGTTCTTCGCGGGCGACGTGAGCATGTTCACCGTCTGGAATCCGGCGGCCTTCACCACCTGCTCAACCTGCGTCGAGGTGTGCGCCTGCGCGACGCTGCCCGAAATGACGACTGACCCGTTCGCCTGGCTCAGGCGTATGTCGTCGTTCGGAAAGAGCGCGCGAATCTGCGAATCAATGAGCGAGAGATTGGCGCGCACGAACACGTCGAAGACGACGAACTTGCCCGACTCTTTCTCCCACGCGATGAAGTTGACCTGCCCGAAAGCCTTGCCGTTGACGAGCACCTGATCCGGCGCGACGAGCACGGCCTCGGCCACTTCGGGGTTCGACACGGAGAAGCGTCCGATCTTGCGGTCGAAGTTGATCACGCGCGACTGGCCGACTAAGACGTTAATCGCCACAGACTCTTTCTGCGGGTTGGCGAACGACGCGCTCACGCTCGTTTCCTGCGCCTGCGCCGCACCGGCCACACTGAAAACAAACGACGCGCACAGCATCGCGACGATAAAGGGGATAAGACGACGGGTCTGCATGATTGGACTCCTTTGGGATAACGGAAAGGGTTTCAGGTTCCGGGTTTCAGGTTTCAGGTCTGAAGTTCTTTAACTTGAAACCCGAAACCTGAAACTTGAAACTAATGTCTCTTATGGAAAATCTACGCTGCGTTTCTTCGCGCCTTCGATCACTTCGACGGAGGAGCGCGGGGGAGCAGGAGCAGTGGCGACCGGGGGATTGGCCGCTTGCGGCGCGGGTGCGCTGTTGCTGCTCCTGCTATTGTTGTCGGCGCGCGGGTAGCGACGCATGACGGGCGCGGGCGTCTGTTTCGGCTGCTCGCTCTTGAGCGAACCGGCGTCGGGCACGGGCTTGGCGCGTTCGCCGCCGAGCAAGACGCGCTTGTCAACGCCGAGCGTCTGCTCGTCGCCTTGATCCACAGAGTTGCGCATCACGAGTTGGAGTTTGCCTTCGGTCGCGGCGAGCGCGAGCTTCTCGGCCTGCTCGGGCGTCACTTGCAGCGTCACGGCCTTGACGCTCTCAGCCTCGCGGTCGTTCTTCGGGCGGTCAATGTTCTGCCCGTTGGCGAGCACCTTGATGTTCTGCAAGACGATCTTCGAGATCGGGTTCTGCTGCCCGTTCGACTCGACCGGGTTGATCACGACGACGACATCAACGAGCGCACCCGGCATCACGAAGCCGGAGATGCCCATCACATCGTCCACTTTGACGGTCATCGCGCGATAACCTTCGGGGATGACGGCAGAGAGTCCGCCGGCAGAGCCTTCCGGCGCGAGTTTGAAATCGGTGATGAGATCGCGTGCGCTGATCTGGACGACAGCCACGCGCCCGACGAGTTTCTCCGGCGAATCGAACGCCCCGTCGGGTGTCGCGCCGCGCGGAAACTGCACGCTCGCCAGTTGATCCGCGACGATCTTCTCGCCCGGTTGAATATCAACTTTGGCGACGACGACCGAGTTGAGATTCTTCGCGTAAGCCTGCGAGCCTGAAAGATAGCGACTCACCGAAAAAGCCGCGACCAGCCCGAAACCCACCGCGCCGACCATCACAAAGACAAGACGTTTATTTCGCATGGCTGTCATTCTCCGTTCGAGATTCAAGTCCCCTTGCGCGCTCTCCGGGGGATTGCTTAAAAGTCGGCGCGCAAAAATTTGTGTTTAACTGCTAAGCCCGAAAGATGGCGAGCGAGATCAAGCTGCCGAGCGTGATCGCCACGCCGTAAGGAATGGTGTAGCGGCGTTCCGCCGGAACCGAGAAGCGCGGCATCTCCCAACCGGGCAAAAAGCCGACGAAGATTTGCACGACGCGCCACAACGTTTCGCGCACCGTGCCGGCGCGAAACATCGTCACCACGGCGAGCGCGCCCCCCACGAGCACGACGACGAGAAACGTCGGCACGACGAGCGATACGCCGAGCACCGAACCGATCCCCGCGAACAACTTCACATCGCCCGCGCCCATCGCGCCGAAGATGTGCAGCATGAACATCAGAGCGAAGGCGAGCGCGCAGCCGCCGAGGCTCGCGAGCAGGCCGTGCGTCCCGCCGAGGATGGTGTTGACGGAAAGACCGGCGACGAGCGTGGCGAGCACGAAGGCGTTGGGGATGCGGCGATAACGCGCGTCGTAATAAGTGATGACGACGGCGAGCGGGATAAGTAATGCGCTGCTGACGATGGTTAAAGTGCCTGACATGACGTGTATGAAATCTGTCGCTTGCGAGTTGTCGAATACGAGTTATGAAGTGCGAGAGTGCGAGTTCTTAAAGGCTGTAAAAATTGGTTGGCGCGCTCCGGCTCTTTCCGTTGTGAAGCGGCGAGAGCGCGCCAGCCGTAGTCGAGACCCGTGTTAGGGGGTTGCAGCGATGTCGGTCGCCAGTTTGCTGATCTTGTTGCCGATGTTGGTGCCGAGCGTCGTGAAGGCCGTGATGACGGCGAGCGCGACGAGCGCGGCGGCCACGGCGTATTCGGAAAGTTCCAGCCCGGTTTCGTCCTGAAAGAATTTCTTGACCATTGCAATAGTTCCTCACTGTGTCGAGATTTCTAACGGGAAGGCTTACGGGGTGGCCGAAATCTTGGTCGCCAGGTTGTTGATCTTGGTGCCGATGTTGCCACCGAGCGTGGTGAAAGCCGTGATGACGGCCAGTGCGACGAGGGCGGCGGCGACCGCATACTCGGAGAGTTCCAACCCGGTTTCGTCGCGCATGAATTTCTTAAACATTGTCTTTTGCTCCTGTGTCTGGAAGTGGAAGTTCTGAAAGTGGAAGTTGAAGTCGGGGGCGATTACGGCGTGCCGATCTTGGTGGCGAGATTGTTGATCTTCCCACCGATGTTCGTGCCGAGGGTGGTGAACGCGGTGATGACGGCGAGCGCGACCAGCGCGGCGGCCACGGCGTATTCAGAAAGCTCCAAACCAGTTTCGTCGCGGAGGAATTTCTTAATCATTGGGTTTGCTCCTTCAATGCGGAAAGTTTTCGTGTTTGTTCTTGCAGACGCTCGCGCTTGCGGGGGCGGGCGGCCAACTACATCATCAGAGAACCGGATGCTTCATCAAACCGTGCCACGAACTGACAAGCACGCCGCCAATCGCCAGCGCGACGAGCAGCCAGTTGCCATTCGCTCCCTGAGCGGCGACCGCCAGAGCGCGCGAACCAGCCAGCAGCGCAACGGCTGCGAACGGCAGGACGAGCAACAGGGCGGCGACGGCCAGAAGCGTTTTGTTGAGCAAGGTTTTCATCATCGAGTTCCTTTCGCGTCCGCCGTAACGTTTCGAGTTGCCACACCTTTCATCGTTGCTCGCGGACGACAAGAGCTATTTCAAGGCGCGTGCCACACACGCGAAACTCGAAGAACGCAGGCAAACACGACATTTCCGCACCGCGCGCCGAAATGCCTTGTGAACGCGGGGCGACAAAATCACGCCCCGCGCACACGCCTCCGCGCCCGTCCCTTTCAAGTGAAACTAAGCAACGAGAAGCACTTAACCCGTTGTCGCTTCCGGTTGACAAAGCGGCGCGCGAATTTCAACCGGAAGCGACGAAGGTTGTCTGGAATGATTGAGAAATGAATCGTGCGAGGAAGGCGAGTTGGAATTGACTGTTAAGAAAGACTAAGACTCACCACAGAGACACAGCGGACAAAGAGGGGACACAGAGGGGGGCACAGAGAGTTGATTGATCTCTGTGCCCCCTCCGTGTCTTCTGTGTCTCTGCGGTGAACGCTCTTGCTTTGTCAGTCGTTACTGTTTGAAAAAGATGACGGCCTGTTGATCTTCATAGACGCTTTGCCACGTCGCATCTTGTCTGAGCAAACTCGCGAGCGGCATATCCGGTTTGATGATCACCGTCCGCACGCCGTAACGCTCAAGCGTCGCGCGCCAGTTGCGCTCGCCCGACATCGTTCCGAGCATCTCTTCCATGAAGGCGTCGCCGTACACGTCTGCGCGCCCGTCGATATAGACCTGACGCTGCGGGTAAAGTTTCCAGATCAGATAACCGCCCCAACCATACTCGTTATAGAGCGCGCCCGATTCCGGGTGCGCACGCAAGAATTCGACGGCTGCCGCCGGGTACGTCTCCCCCTCGCTCGCCGTCTGCGTAGCGACCACCTTCGCCACGTTCGCCACGCACAACCCGACCGGCACGCAGATCAACAACAAGACGTTGAGCGTCAACCCGACCCACGCCTTCTTCCCCACTTCACGCCGCTCCGGCGCGCTCAACCAACCGCACCACGTGCGGCTCTTGAGCAGTTGCCAAGCGTGTTCCGCGAGCAACGGCACTGCGACCAGCGCGAAGAAAGGGATGTTGCGCCACGCGCGCAAGGCCGCGTAACAAGAGACGCAGAGCAGCAACAGTTCGCCGGGTCGAGCCTTCTTCGGCGAAAGCGCGAGCGCGGCGAACGTGGCGAAGACGAGGAGCGCGAACGGCTGGCTGATGAGCAGATGAAAATTCGGCGTGAACCATTCCTCTATGTACGCGTGCATCGCGTGCGACTTGAGCGTCTCAAACGGGTAGGAGAACATCCTGAGGCCGTTCGGATTCAGCGGCACGACGAGCACGCACGCCGCTAACAAAAACAACAGAGGGCGCAGCCGCACCAACACACGCCGCAGACGTTCAGACAATTGCCGCTCGCCACGCTCCTGCATCAACTCGTCGAGCGCCAACCCTGCGCACGTCAATCCGATCAAAGCCAGCCCAAGCGCGTAGCCGCCGTGCATGTTCGCCCAGAGGAGCATCAGGGGCACGAGCCACCACAGTTTTTTCGTTTGCGCCCGCCCGCGCGCATAGTCGCCGAGCACTGCGACGTAGATACTCGTGAAGAGAAACGAGATCATCTGCGGGCGCACGCCCCACGTCGGCGCGGTTGCGAATGCGCCGAGGAGCACCGCCGCGCCCGCCACATACGGGTGCCGCGCGACTTTCGCCGCGCGCCTATAAGCGACCCACAAGGCGGCCGTCATCACGAGCGAGAACGACACCACCAGTCCGCCCCAACCCGACAATTTGTAAAGCGCATAGATCAAAACTTCCGCGAGCCATTCATGCGTCACCCACTCTTTCCCGTGCGCGGTGAAAGAAAAGATGTCCGTGTGCGGAATCGCGCGCGTCTCGAAGATGAGTTGGCCTGTGCGTAGGTGCCACCAGAAATCGGGGTCGGTGATGTGCCTCGCCGTCAGGGTGAAGATTGCGGCGAGCAGGACGAAGACCAGCAGACGCCGCGTCGAAAGAAACGCTGCGCACCGGCTGACACTGTCGCCCGCGCCGACGCCCGCCGGAAGAACCACCGGCCACGCGGCGGTAGCATCGCTGACTTTTTCAAACTCTCTCATCGCTCAGCATCCTATCCCTCAAAAACATCTCTCACCGTCAACTTCATCAACACAATTTTTCGCCGCCGACGCGCGCCGTCGTTTGTCAGCCGCGTAGCACAAGCGCAGCCAGCAACACGAGACTTGCGCCGCCGCCCGCGATGGTGAACGTCCACTCGACGAGCGCGCTGCGTCGCTGCATCAACTCGCGCAGCAACACCATGCCGCATTTCCAACCGTCCTGTTGATAAAACGGCAGCAGGTTCGTCGCCGCGAGCAGGTAGTTCATCGCGCCGAAGATCGTCCCCGTCGCGAGCGACGCCGCGCAAAGGTTGACGATCACGCCCGCCAGCAGCACCAGCACTTGCTGGCTGAGCGGCCTCGCTTGCAAGCCCGCCATGTCGAGCCGGACATACGCCCCGATGGGCAACGCATGCAGCTTGTATTCAACTCCCCCAAACTTCCAGCTATACACCTTGCGCCCCCACCCGATGCCGAGTTCCGTCGCGCCGACGCCGCACGCAC
>DASYMM010000237.1:0-19022 GCA_036009085.1 Pyrinomonadaceae bacterium
GGATTCAGATTGAGCAACTGAACTGAGAAGCTGTCCGTTGCATGTGGCAGCGGGAGCGGCAGGCTAAAGATAAAATCTCAGCTTGCATAAGAGATAAAACAACTGACAACTGACCACGGACAACTGACATCTTTTCAATTCAGTTGCTCAATCTGAATCCGCATGCGTTTGAGCGTGACCTGTGCGGCTTCGCAATCTTGCAGGATGGTGGCGAGCCGTTCTTCGGAAATCTGCGTGCTGGAGATCAGCACTTCGGCGACGCGTTGTTGTTCGCAGATGCTTCGCAGCGCGCCGTTGCCTCCGTAGACGCGCAGGCCGTGGATGACCTTTCCTTTTTTGAGCGGGTCGTCATCCACGAAGCCGACGGGCGTGAGTTGGAGTTCGCGATTGTTGAGCACTTCGCGCAGGAGCAGTTCGCCGCCGTCGCCCGCGCCGTAGATCAAGACGCGCCGCGCGCCGTGCGCTTCCGCCACAGGCAGCGCGTGGCGAAACAGGCGGAAGGCGAAGCGGCTGCCCGCGAGCATCATAAACAGCATCATCGTGTCGAGCACGAAGACTGCGCGCGACAAGCCCTCGAAGCGAAACGCGACGAGGAGCGCGAGCACGCTCCCGACCGCGCCGAGCACCACCGCCTTCGCAAACACGACGACGCCGTCAATGCTGATGTAACGCCACAAGCCGCGATAGACGCCCGCCGCCAGAAACGCAAACATCTTCACGCACACCAGCACCGGCACTGTGCGCAGGAAGAGGCTCCACGCGCCCGTCTCCGTCATCGCGCCGAAGAGCAGAGTGTATGCGCTGTAGTAAGACAGGATGATCAGCACGACATCGAGCATCACCTCGAAGATGCGCCGCTTATATGAAAGGTCTATGAAGAAAGCGACGAGCGGTTTTTCGCGCGCCCGCATCACCTCTTCTTCTTCGTAAACTTTCACGCCCGCCAGATACACGCCGAGAAGCGCGAGCACAAGGGTAAAGCCGACGATCACCGCCACGCTCACTTCAAACTTCACGCGGCTCACGAGAAGCGCGAGCACGCCCGACAAACCCGCGAACCCGTAGAGCATCCAGACCGCGCGCCGCTCCGTCATGCCGAGCGCGACGAGACGGTGCGACGTGTGATCGCGCCCGCCCTGCGAAGCCGAACGCCCGGAGAGTTTCCGCAGGATCGTCACGAAAGTCGTGTCGAAGATCGGGATCAGCAGGATCAGCACGGGCACCGCGAGCACGACGAGAAACGAGCGCGAACGCGCGCCCGCCGCGCTCATCAAGGCCGTGCTCGCGAGAAAAAATCCGATGAACATGGAGCCGCAATCGCCCATGAAGATCGTCGCGGGGTTCGAGTTGTAGGCGAGGAAGCCGACGAGCGCGGCGCAGAAGACGCCGAGCATCAAGGCTTCCGCCGGTCGTCCGTTGACGAGAAAACTCGCGGCGAGAAAGGCCGAGGCGATGGCGGCGATTCCGGCGGCCAGCCCGTCCATGTTGTCGAGCAGGTTGAGCGCGTTCGTGATGCCGATGAGCCAGAAGATCGTGATCGCCATGTTGAGCGAAGGCGAACCGCTCCACGGCAAACTCAACCCGTAATAGACGATCAAACTCGCGCCCATCACCTGCCCGATCAACTTCTGGTAGGGCTTGATGTGCAGGATGTCGTCCACCAGCCCGACCACGAACAGGCACGCGCTGCCGAGCATGACGACCCACCCGTAAGGCCAATTCGGCATCCGCCGGATGAAGAGTAGATAAGCGATGGTGACGGTGAGGAAGATGGCGAGGCCGCCCATCATAGCGGTCGGCTTGTTGTGCCAACGGTCGGCCTTCGGCTGCGCCACCATGCCCCAGTGGCGCGCCAGCCGCCGCACCACTGGCGTCAACCCGAGCGCGAGCGCAAACGACACAATGATCGGAAGAAGATATAAATTACCGGCGTACATCTGTTAAGTGATTCTGTCGAACTATCAGTTGTTGCTGTTTTGAAGTCGCCTGAAAAGCTATTCGATGTAGCCTGAGAAATCAAGCGGAGCAGTGAGCGGTGAGCAGTGAGCAGTAAGCAGTGAGCAGTTATATCTGTTTTCTGACTGCTTACCGCTCGCCGCTCACTGCTCACTTGAGCTTACTGCCCGCTGTGGTGCGCGATGACCTTTTGGAGAATGCCGTCGAGTTTCTCCGTCGGTTTGAAGCCGACGAGCGCGCTCACCTTTGAGATGTCGGGCACGCGGCGCGGCATGTCCTCGAAGCCTTCCTCGTAGGCTTCGTCGTAGGGCATGAAGACGATCTCCGATTTGGAATTCGTCAACTCCTTCACGCGCCCCGCGACTTCGAGGATCGACACCTCTTCGTTTGAGCCGATGTTGAAGACTTGCCCCACGGCTTCCGGCGCGTCCATCAACTTCATCAGCGCGCCCACCACGTCGCCGACGTAGCCGAAGCAGCGCGTCTGTTTGCCGTTGCCGTACACGGTGATCGGGCGACCCGCAAGGGCTTGCCGCACAAAGGTCGGGATGACCATGCCGTACTGCCCCGTCTGTCGCGGCCCCACTGTGTTGAAGAGACGCACGACGATTGTGGGCAACTTCTTCTCGCGCCAGTAGGCGAGCGCGAGAAATTCGTCAATCGCTTTCGAGCAGGCGTAAGACCAACGCCCTTTCGTCGTCGCGCCCATCACGAGGTTTCCGTCTTCGCGAAAAGGCACTTCGGTCGAAAGTCCGTAAACTTCCGAAGTCGAGGCGACGAGCACGCGCTTCTTCTTCTTGTTCGCCAGACTCAGGATCACTTCCGTCCCGCGCACGTTCGTCTCGATGGTGCGGACGGGGCTTTCGACGATCAGTTTGACGCCGACGGCCGCCGCCAGATGAAAGACCACGTCGCACTGGTCAACGAGTTCGGCGCAGACGGGCACGTTATGCACGCTGTCAATCGTGTAATGAAAACGCGGGTGCGTCTTTAAGTGCGCGATGTTCTCGAAACTGCCGGTCGAGAGATCGTCAATCACATAGACTTCATCGCCGCGTTCCAGATAAGCGTCCGAGAGATGCGACCCGATGAAGCCCGCCCCGCCCGTGATTAAAATTCGCAAAAATCAGTCTCCTTTCAAACGCGCCGTTTCAATCAACGGCACGCTGCCCTGCCGGGCTTCCGGCAATAGTTCGCCGTAAAGATTCAACACGTCCGCCACCAGACGCTCCTTAGAATAATGCTCCGCGACAAAAGCGCGCCCGCGCTCGCCGAGCGTGCGCCGCAACTCCGCGTCCGCAACGAGTCGCCGCAAGGCTTCGCAGAACGCCGCCGCGTCGTTTGTGCGAACGCGCACGCCGCGTTCACAGATCGTGTAAGGCCGCTCGGCAACAGTTGTCGTTGCTGCTGCGGCTGCTGTCGCCGCTATCGCCGCCTCTTTGTCTAACGCCTCGCCGACGAGATCGACGACGCCGCCGACGGCTGTTGCCAGAACGGGGCGGGCGTTCGCCATCGCTTCGATGAGCGTCAGCGGCGTGCCCTCGTTCAGAGATGTCAACGCCACGATGTCGAGCGCGGGGTAAAAGTTTTCCGGGTCGGAGCGTGTGCCCGTAAACGTCACCTGCTCCGCGATTCCGAGCGCGTCGGACTGCGTTCTTAGTTCTTCGCGCAAATGCCCGTCGCCAACGACGACGAAGCGCACGCCGCGCCGCGCCTTCTGCGTCTCACTAACTTCAACCGTCGCGCCCGCTGTCGTCGCATGTCGCTCCAAGTAGCGCGCGGCGGCTTCAAGAAACAACTTATGATTCTTGATCTCCGTCAAACGCCCGACGATGCCGACGAGCAACTCCTCCGCCTCCGCGCCCAACTCCCTGCGCGCCGCCTCGCGCCGCTCGCGCCAACCCGCAAACGCCTCCAAGTCCAAACCGAGCGGGATCACTTTGAACTGCCCCGCGCGTCCCACGCCGAACTGTTCGTGTATCTCTCGAAACTGCTGCCGGCTGATGACGACGATGCGGTCGGTCGCCAGGCGCGCGAGCACGCGTTCGACGGTCAGAAACACGAGCGTCTTCAGTCGCCCGTAGTAACTGTGAAAGATGTGCCCGTGATACGTGTGCACGAAGCGGCACGCGCGCGGTCGCCCGATGAGCGCGGCGGGCGTGAGCCAGCGATAGAGCAGCCCTGCGACGCGCCCGACCGTCCCGGCCTTCGCCGTGTGCGTGTGCACGATGTCGGGCTGCAAACGGCGGAACAATTGAAAGAGCTTCCACACCGTCAGCGCATCTTTGGGCGACACCTCGCGGCTCATCTCGGCCACGATGATCGGCTCGACGCCCTGCTGCGCCGCGAAGTAACTCATGTCGTCTTCGCCCGGCGGCACTGTCCCCGCGACGAGTTCCGACTCGATGCCAGCGCGCCGCGTCGCCGCCGTCAGCCACGCCACATGCTTTGCCGGGCCGCCCACGTTCAAACGCGCGATGATGCGAACAACTTTCATGCGTAGCTATCAGCCGTCAGCCGTCAGCCGTCAGCCAAGCAATTCTTTTGCTGAATGCTGATAGCTGACGGCTCTCTAGTCTTCCATCCGGTACACGGTCGCCGGGTCGTCTTCGTGCCTGATCTCGTCAATCTCCGCGCGTTTGCCTTCGCCCATGTAGAGGCGGTTGGGGCAGTTGATGACGATCCCCGGCTCGCTCCCGACGTTGAGGTAAGCGTGGACGACGCCTTTCGGGACAAGCACGGACTGCGGGTTTTTCGCGCCCGCCTCAAGCGTCATCACGTGGTTGTAAGTCTCCGAATCCTGCCGGTTGTCCCAGAGGCGAATCTTGAAATCCGAGGGGCCGATGAAGACGAAAAAGTCCGCTTGCTCGACATGCTCGTGCGGGCCGCGCTGCACGTTCGGCTCGGTCGCAGAGATGTAGGACATCACCGGGAAATACTCCGCCTCCATCTCGTCGTGACGAAAAATTTCGGCGAGCCAGCCACGCCTGTCATCAAACTTGCGTATGGAGCGCACGACCACGTCGCGAATATCTCCCGGCTCGAACGGGCGCGGCGCTTCCTGTTCTATGCGCTCATCAGGCATGGTTTGCATTGACGGCCTCCATCTTGGCTTCCATCTTATTGGCTCCCGTCTCGGCGACGAGTCGCCCGGCGTGCAGCAGGCTCTCGAACGTGCCCGCGTCAGTCCACCAGCCTTCGAGTTCGTTCCAAGTCATCTCGCCGCGCGCGATGTAAGCGTTGTTGACATCCGTGATCTCAAGTTCGTTGCGCGCGGAAGGCTTCAAGGTCTTGATGATCTCGAACACTTCCGCGTCGTACATGTAGACGCCGATCACCGCATAGTCAGACTTCGGCTCCTTCGGTTTCTCTTCGATGCGGACGACGCGGTTGCCTTCGAGTTCGGGCACGCCGAAACGCTGCGGGTCGGAGACCTGCTTCAAGAGTATCTTCGCGCCGCCGCCCTGATGACGGTACGCGCGCACGGCCTGACAGATGTTGCCCTCGATGATGTTGTCGCCTAAGACGATGCAGATCGGTTCGCCGTCGGCGAAGTCTTCGCAGAGCGCGAGCGCGGCGGCGATGCCGCCTTCGCCCTCCTGATACGTGTAGTTGAGATGCTTGAGGCCGAACGCCTTCCCGTTCTTCAAGAGTTTGAGAAAATCGCCCGCGGAGTTTCCGCCCGTCACGATCATGATGTCCCTGATCCCTGCGTTGACGAGCGTTTGGATCGGGTAATAGACCATCGGCTGATTATAAACTGGCAGCAAGTGCTTGTTCGTCACCGCCGTCAGAGGCATCAGACGCGAACCGAGTCCACCGGCTAAGACAACACCTTTCACTATAACTATCCTCCAGTAGCATTCAGCTATCAGCCGTCAGTTATCAGCAAGAATTGTTTTAAGCTGACGGCTGATAGCTAATAGCTGATAGCTTTTCAATCAATAAAACGCTGAAACCATAACTCAAGCATCAACAACGTCCAGAGTTGGTGCGCGTAGTCGCGTTCGCCGCGCGTGTGGAGTTCGACCATGCGGGCGACGGCGGCGGGGCGGAAGTAACCGCGCCCCAGAGCTTTTTCCGAGAGCAGGGTCTCGCGCAGGAAAGGCTGCATCTCGCCGCGCAGCCAGTGGCCGATGGGGACGCCGAAGCCCATCTTGCGGCGCGAAAGATTCTCTGCGGGGAGCAGTTTGGCGAGCACGCGCTTCAAGAGATACTTCGTCGTCAGGCCACGCAGTTTCAGGTTCTCCGGCAGACTCGCGGCAAACTCTATCACGTGATGATCGAGAAACGGAGAGCGCGCTTCGAGCGAGACGGCCATCGAAGCGATGTCAACTTTGACGAGCAGGTCGTTCGGCAGATACGTCATCGTGTCGGCCAAGAGCGACGCGTCAACCAGCCCCGCGCCGTTCGCGTGCGCAAACCACGGCGCGACGAAATCCGCGGCATCGTGTCCGGCCATCTCGCGCCGGAAATCTTCCGTGTAGAGGTCTTCTTTCGCCGGCGTGTCGAGCACGCTGATCCAGCGCATGTAGCGTTCGACGGTGGGGAGCGAGGCGGCGTCGAGAAAGCGTTTGAGGTCGCGCGCGCGGCTGCGGCGCGTCTCCGAAGTCGGGTAGAGCGCGACCGCGTTTTTAATCAAAACCTCGCGCAGGAGTCCGGGAACGCTGCCATACTTTCCGGCGAGTTTCATCGCGGCGTAGCGTTCGTACCCGGCGAAGCACTCGTCGCCGCCGTCGCCGTTCAAGGCGACGGTAACGTGGCGGCGCGTCTCGCGCGCGACGTAGTAAGTCGGGATCGCGGAAGAGTCCGCGTATGGCTCGCCGTAATGTTCCACGAGCGTTGGCAAGACTTCCATTGCGTCCGGCCTCACGATGAACTCGTGATGCTCCGCGCCGACGTGTTCGGCGACGCGGCGCGCGTGGTGTAGTTCGCTGAAATCCTGTTCCTCGAAACCGATGGAGAAAGTTTTAACGGGCGTCGAAGACACCTCGCTCATCAGCGCGACGACCGCAGACGAATCCACGCCGCCCGACAGGAACGCGCCGAGCGGCACTTCCGACATCAGGCGCACGCGCACCGCCTCGCGCAAAATCTCCACGGCGCGCTCGCCCGCCTCTTCCTCGCTCATCCTGACTTTGTGCGAGAAGTCCGGCTGCCAGTAACGCTCAAGTTTGATCTCGCCGTCGCGCGTGTAGCGCAAGCTGTGGCCGGGTTCGAGTTTGCGTATGTCTCGATAGGCCGTGAGCGGCGCGGGCACGCACATGAAAGTGAGATAGTGATGGATGGCTTCGCGGTTGACCTCGCGGCTCACCGACGGGTGGAGGAGCAGCGCGGTGAACTCCGAACCGAAGACGAGTTGATTCCCGACGTGCGCGTAGAGCAGAGGCTTTTTGCCGACGCGGTCGCGCGCGAGAAACAACTCTTCGCGTCGTTCGTCCCAGATGGCGAAGGCGAACATGCCGCGCAGGTGCTTCGGACAATCCGCGCCGTATTCGTCGTAGGCGTGGACGACGACTTCCGTGTCGCAGTCTGTATGAAACGTGTGGCCGCGCTTGATGAGTTCGGCGCGCACCTCTTTGTAGTTGTAGATTTCGCCGTTGAAGACGATTGCAGCCGTGCCGTCGGCGTTGTACATCGGCTGCTGGCCGCTTTTGAGGTCGATGATGGCGAGGCGGCGCATGGCGAGGCCGACGCCCGCGCCGCGATAGAAGCCGTCTTCGTCGGGGCCGCGATGTCGGATAGCTTCGCACATCCGCGCCAGCAAGACTTCGTCCACCGGCTCCGCGCGCCGCCCTCGATCAACCATGCCTACGATGCCGCACATAAACTCAGTTCCTCTTTGCCACGCTCGCGGCCTGCCCGCTGCCGACGCTGGCCGCGCCTTCCGTCATGTCCGGCAAGGCCGCTCGCAGACGCTTGTTGACCGGCACCTTGCGCGTCGCGAGAGCCTGACGCACGCGCTCTTCCCTGCGCTCACGAAGCAAGACGAACCCCACTGCCACGAAGATGAAGTAGAAGACGAGCAGTTGCGACCGCTGCCTGTAGGCCGTCCCCACGTTCCCCTGAAAGATGGAGTACGCCAAAGTCAACATGGTCGTAAACAAAATAATCGGCAACGCCTGTCGCAAACGGTACTTCAACGTAAACCACCCGCCCAAGACGAGCAGCGGAAAACTGCCCCACCACAACATCATTTCGGGCAAGGTGATGCTCTGACGCAGGCTGCCCATCTGCCAGGGAAAGGGCGCAAATAAGAGATAGACGAACCCCAGTGGAATGACGCTGAGCGCGCCGGAGGTCGTCGAGACATCCACGTCCTGACCGAAGCCTGATTGCGCCGAGGCGGCTAAATCCTGTCGGCTGCGCTGCACCGTTTCGAGGTTGGCATAGTCTTCCAGTTGCACAGTCGCCGTGCGCAGCACCCCGAGATACAGCAACCCTAACCCCACGCAGAGCACCAGCAGGAGTTGGCGTGCAAAACTCTGTGCGTTCAACTGCCTCGTGCCGATAATGAAACCTGAGCCGACGGCCACGATCATGATGTAGAAGATGTAGAAGCGCAGGCTGAGCAGGCCAAAGAGGGAGAACAAAAGCACGGCGAGATACTTCACGCTGAACTTCTCACCCAGTTTGAGCGTGGACAGTGTGGTCACGGTCAGCAGTAGGACGATTGGGGCGTCCTTGAGCGCCTGCGACGACCAGAGGATGAGCGACGGGTAGAAGGCGACGAGCAACGCGGCCAACCGTGCGACCCTCATGTTCTTAAAAATGCGCTGCGCGCAAACATAGATCACGACGGCAGTAGCCGCTCCCAGCACCGCATTGAAGAGTTGCACGGCCAGCGAGTTACGCCCGACGATCATGTAAATGCCTGCCACCAGGTATGGCATGCCTAGAAAGTCGTTGAGTCTCCCGCGCGCGAACTCACGGTAGTCCACTTGCCCCCGCCACACCTGCGTCAGCAGGTCGCCCTGAATGTCGTAGGTCAGCGCGTCGCCCCCGAAGAAGTCCTGGAGTTGCAAGGCGTAAATCGCGCTCGCCAACATCACCCGGATGAGCAACGCGCCGATGAACACCTGGAGCAAAAATTCCCTGTCCGCCTCGGAGCGCTTGATGATGAAGCAGACGACGAGAGCGCACACGCCGCACAAGAGCACCGCCGGCCCCCCGTGGAAGGTCAGCATAAAAGGGATGCCGACGAAAAGCAGCAGCGCGGCGGTGGCAAGAAGTCCCTTCATAGTTCAATCAAATCGGCGTTCGGTAAAATCTGTCGGGTGATGTGTGAAAAGTTTAGATTATCGCAGTCTTGCCTTACGGTGTGCCGGAAGGGTTACGTGCCAATACTTTTTGCGTAGCTGACTGGAAAGGGCTTTAACTGATGCCTTACAACTCCGTTGTTACTTTGCCGTCATGCACAAGCCGACTTCTCACACGCGAAAACTCTAAAAGCCTATCTTCTCTGACAGGTTAGCGGCAATATCCTCCAACTCTTTCTCTTTATCAAATTTCCACTTTTTATAGCGACGATTGCCTTCCGCCAGTTGCTGCGCCGCTTGCCGCGAGGCGTAGGCGTGCCGCACGCGCTCTTCCCTGCGCTCACGAAGCAAGACGAACCCGACGGCGACGAAGATGAAGTAGAAGACGAGCAGTTGCGACCGCTGCCGGTAGGCCGTCCCCACGTTCCCCTGAAAGATGGAGTACGCCAAAGTCAACATGGTCGTAAACAAAATAATCGGCAACGCCTGCCGCAAACGGTACTTCAACGTAAACCACCCGCCCAAGACGAGCAGCGGGAAACTGCCCCACCACAACATCATCTCCGGCAAGGTGATGCTCTGGCGCAAACTCCCCATCTGCCAGGGAAAGGGGGCAAACAACAGATACACCAATCCGAGTGGAATGACGCCGAGCGCGCCCGCCGTGGTCGAAACGTCCACGTCCTGCCCGAAGCCTGTCTGCGCTGTCGCCAAATCCTGCCGGCTGCGCTGCACCGTTTCGAGGTTGGCATAGTCTTCCAGTTGCACAGTCGCCGTGCGCAGCACCCCGAGATATGTCAGCGACAGCCCCAGCGCGGCCACCACCACGAATTGCCGCGCGAAGCTTTGCGCCGTCACCTGCTTCATCCCGATGACGAACGCCCCTGTGACCGCCGCCGCCGCCATGTAGAAGATGTAGAAGCGCAGGCTCAGCAAACCGAGCAGAGAACCGATCAACAGAAGCCCGTATTTGACGCTCAACTTGTTGCCGAGTTTGAGCGTCGCCATGATGGCGATGGTGAGCAGCAGGATGATGGGCGCGTCCTTGAGCGCCTGCGACGACCAGAGGATGAGCGACGGGTAGAAGGCCACCAAGAGCGCCGCCACCCGCGCCACCGTCGTGTTTCGGAATAAGTGCATGGCGGATTTATAGACCATGACCGCCGCCACCGCTCCGAGCACGGCGTTGAAGAATTGCACGGCCAGCACGTTACGCCCGACCAACGTGTAGATGCCTGCCACCACATACGGCATGCCCCAGACGACGGTATCGTCCGCCACGAGCAGTTCAGCCTCGCCCCGCCACGCGCGCACAATGTCCCAGCCGAGAATGTCGTAAGTGACCGCGTCGCCGCCGAAAAAATCCTGCAACTCAAGAGAGAAGATCAGAGACCCGACGATCAGCCTGACGAGCAGGGCAGCGATGAAGAGTCGCAACAGGAAACGCCAGTCAGTTTCGTTTTTTGTGATGAGGTAGCCGCACGCGAGCGAGAGCACGAGGCAGAAGAGGAGCGCGGTGCTGCCGTGGCGCGGAATAAAGAGCGCGATGCTGGCTCCCGTGATCAAGGCGAGGATGGAAAGCGCGGCGTTCATGCTGTTAAAAAAACTCTCTCCTCCTTGAAGTCCGACCGCTCATCACAAACCGCTGCCACAAAACTCGACGCACGCGCGCACTCTAGCGACGCGACATGATATGCGCGCACTAGCGACGCAACACGAGATGATTTTCCAAGACCAGGCCGTCGAAGTTTGCGCCCTGAAAAGTTTTGATCGCGTCCTCCGCGCTGCACACGATTGGCTCCTGAATGTTGAACGAGGTGTTGAGCACCATCGGCACGCCCGTCAGGCGTTCAAACTCGTCGATCAACTTCCAGTAGCGCGGGTTCGCGCGTCGGCTCACCGTCTGCGGACGTGCCGTGCCGTCCACGTGGACGACCGCAGGGATCGCCGCCTGCTTCTCTTCCGCGACGTGCAGCACCGTCACCATAAACGGATCGTAGTGCGGTCGCCCGAACACTTCCTCGCTCGCCTCTTCCTTCATCGAAGGCGCGAGCGGGCGGAACCATTCGCGCAGTTTGACTTTCTTGTTCAGCAACTCGCGCATGTCCGCGCGGCGCGGGTCGGCGATAAACGAGCGGTTGCCGAGCGCGCGGGGGCCAAACTCCATCCGTCCCTGAAACCAACCGAGGATCGCGCCGTCAACCAACAACTGCGCCACGCGCGGCAGCAACTCTTCGTCGGGCAGCGTCTCGAATTTCAAACCTGCCGCCGTCAAAGCCGCCGCGCATTCTTCGGAGGTGAAGCCGGGGCCGTAGTAGGCGTGCTCCATGCGAAACTTGCGCGGCTGTTTGAGGAGCGTGTGATAGACCATCAAGGCCGCGCCGAGCGAGCAGCCCGCGTCGCCCGCCGCAGGCTGGACGAAATATTTCTTGAACGGCGACTCGGTCATGATCCGGCCGTTCATCACCGAGTTGAAAGCGACGCCCCCGGCCATGCACAAATTCTCTTCGCCCGTCATCTCGTGGAGACCTTTGATGAGGTGGAGCGCGGTGTCTTCCAAAACCTTCTGCGCGCTCGCGGCGATGTTCCAGTGGCGTTCGGTCAAATCCTCGTCGGGCTGGCGCGGCGGCCCTAAGGCTTTGGAAATCTCCTCGCCGAACTGGTAATGCTTCGCGAGATGATGATCAAGCACGCGTATGTTCAGGTGAAAATCGTTGTTGCCGTTCGTCGAAAGGACGCGCTTCGAGAAGAAGTCGTAATACTCCGGCTTGCCGTAAGCGGCCAACCCCATCACCTTCCACTCGTCGCCGCCGAACATGTCGAAGCCGATGAAGTTCGTCACCGCCGAGTAGAACTGGCCGAGCGAGTGCGGCAGCTTGATGCGTTTCAGGACGCGCAAGTTGTTCGCTTCGCCCTGCGAGAAGAGCGTCGTCGTGTCTTCGCCCGTGCCGTCCCAGGTGAGGATGGCGGCGCGCTCGAACGGCGAAGGGAAGAACGCGCTCGCCGCGTGGCACTGGTGATGTTCGAGAAAGTGGAAGCGAAACTTGCTCGGCCCGAAATGCTCTCGGATGCGGCGCGGGTGACGGAACATGCCGAGGTAGCTGTCGCCGACCTGCGCGACGCCACGGTCAACGCGCGCCTTGAACATGTCGCGCGAGATGAGCGCGGTCTTCAAAGCCTGCATCGCCTTGTGGCGCAAGACCCACGGCTTCCAGTAGAGGCCGATGTGCTCCACGTCTGCGATCTTGATCTGCGCGTGGTCGAGGCAATACTGGACGGCGTTATAAGGAAAGCCGCTGTAGTGCTTCTTGCGTGTAAAACGCTCCTCTTCCGCCGCGGCGATCAACTCGCCGTCGTGCAGCAGCGACGCCGCGCTGTCGCCGAGCGTCGTTAAACCGAGGATGTACATTAAAACTGCCCTCCCTGCCTGCTCGTCACCGCTTGCAGCGTCGCTTCACTTTCGACCCCATTCTCAACCGCCGCCGCTTCCCTGTCTGACCCGTGCTGGCGGCTCGATGCTTCCGCCGCGTCGGGCAGACGCCCGCAGACGCCGAAGCCGCGCCGGTCGTCGTTGCACGGCCAGACTTCCGTGAACCCGGCAGCCCCGTACCACTCCGCGACTTCCGCAAAAGTGTGATAGTAGGCGTAAGGCGCGCCGAAGATGTCCATCAAGGCGAGCGCGGCTTCGCGCCGGCTCATCGTCGGATAGACGCGCAGGCCGAGTTTGTTGACCGTCTTGCAGAAGCCGATGAAGGGCACGGACATCCAATCGGCGATGCGCGCGAACTGGCGCGGCGGGACGCGCGTGGTGACGGCGCGCAGCGTATCGACCACGGGCGTCACGAGTTTCTCGTATTTATAGAGCCAGACGTAGAAGGTGCCGCGCGGCTTCAAGAGCGGGCGCAGGGCGCGGAAGGTCTGCAAAGTGTCCGGCGTGTGATGCAGGACGCCCGCCGAATGAATGATGTCGAGCGTCGCCGGTTTGAGCGGCGGTTGTTGCAAGTTGGCCTGCACGAAATGGACGCGCGCGGGGTCTGCCCCGGCGTGCTTGTGCCGGAAAGCCTGCCCGTGCTCCAAACCGGAACTGAGATCAACCGCGATCACTTCCAGCCCGTGCGCCGTGTAAGCGACCGACTGGCTGCCGTTGCCGCAACCGGCATCGAGCATCACTTTTCCGCGCAACTCTTCCGCTGAGAGGCGGATCGGGTTCAGGAAAAACCACTCCACGCGGTCGGAGAGTTTCATGCCCCAGGTCGAGCCGCCGAGGTCGTGGTTGTCCCATTCGTGGCTGAAGTTTTCGCGCGTCTGCCGGTCGTAGTTGACGCGTCCGTCGAAGGCGCGTGCGATTTCGGCGAGCGGCAGCAGTTCGGTCGGGAGCGGTTTCGGGAGCAGCGGCTGCAAGGTTTCCCAGTGCTCGGCGAGCGCGTCGGGCAGCATGCGCGGGACGCCGCGCACCACCGGAAACCAGTGGGAGCGCGGGCAGGAGAGCAGCCCTTCTGTGATCTCTTCCGGGGAGCCTGCGGAGGCGGTCTTGAGGGGGAAGACTTCGAGGTTTCCTTGACAGTGCGGGCAACACAGGAAATTCAACAAGCGTGTGTACATAACGAAAACAAAAAGCGGCTCAAAATATCAGCGGCGCAAAACTACCTCCTGCGCGCCGTTCATTCTCGGCAAAATCAAAATTGGGCGAAAACTTAAAGCAGGACGAGAGCTAGCATTCGACAAACTAAAAAGGATTTGTATGCGCGTTTGAAGTCCCGGCTCGTTTAACTGTTGAAACTAACAGAATTCCGTCCAAAAGTAAAAAATGCACGTCGCTTCAATCCAACGGTTTGCGCGCGATAATGTCCATGTAAATGCCCGACCCGGCGCGGCGGTCAATCCAGTCGATCAATTTGGCGGCGCGATACTCCGCACGTTTGCGCCACGTCCGGTGGCCCACGGGCGGCCAGATGTTTCCGCCCCTCGTGAACTGCTCGGCCTCAAATTTGACGCGCTTGAGCAGACGGCGCAAAGAACGTGGGTTGAAGCCCTGCACGTGATAGGGCGGGAAGGTCGGAGCCAAAGTGATCACCCAATCGCGCCCTTGCGCGCGCATATACAGGTTGCCGATGCGCATGTAGAGGCCGTCTTCGTTCGGCGCGTCGAACCAGAGCAGGCCGCCCGGCTTGAGGATACGGTAGACTTCGCGCATCGTCGCATAAGGGTCGTAGAGATGTTCGATGATCGCGTTCATCGTGATCGCGTCGAAGTGATTGTCGGGATACTTGATCTCTTCAAGCGTGCCGAGCGTGCCGCGCACGCCCAGATTGTCCGCCGCCCATTGCAGATATGCCGAAGACGCGTCCACGCCTTCATATTCCCAACCGCTCTCGCGCGCCGCCCACAAACTCTCCCCGCGCCCGCACGCCACGTCCAGATAACGCCCGCGCCGCCCCAGCATCTTCTCGAAGTAGGCCATTTTATCGAGCGCGTGCTGCTTCTTCGCTTCTACGTCGTGGCCTTGAAAATATTCTTCCGTGTCCGTGTAGAGTTCGTCGAGGCTGCGCGCGGGGAACGGCATCGGGTTCGGGTAGATGTGCGAACAGTCGAGACAGCGGACGATGCGCGTGCGCTCGCCCGCGCCGTCGTGATGCGCTTCGCCGCCGCGCCAGCCGAGCAATTTCGACCGCTCGCTCCCGCACGCCCCGCAGGCGACTTCGCGGAAGTCGAAATCCTTCCCGCTTTCGCTCTCAATCGGCTGATTCTCAATCTCAGCAACTGCGCTCATAAACCACATCTCCCCTGTTCAACGGCGGCAGACATTCTCCCGCGTCCATCGCTTCCACACGCTTCAACTGCCAGCTTCGACTTCCATCTGCGGATTGTTCTTAAAAATGACAGGCGACGCGCCCGTCAGTTTCGGAGTCAGGAACCTGCGTTCGATCAGATGGAAAAATATTCTCCCCGCGTAATAACCGGCCACCGTGAGAACTGTCACGGTCAACCAAAAACGCCATTGAGTGTTCGTCACGGCTATCGTCCCTAAAGCATATTTGACCATCCCGCGCACGGGGTTGTGAACCAGATACAACGAATAAGAGAACACGCCGACCTTTGAAAACCATCCGAAGAGTGCGTGTGTCGGCCAACGCCCGCTGCGTTCCAGTTGCACGCAATAGTTGAGCAGCGTGAAAAAGCTCAGGCCCCAGAGAATCGGCTCAAGGCGCGGCGCGTGGTGCTCGCTCAAGACCGCCGCCGCCACCCACACCGGCACCAACCATCCCCAGTAACACCAGCGCGGCAACTTTTTGAGGCCGCAATAAGCCTCAACCGCCATGAATCCCAGATACCACTGAATCCACAACACGATGGCCGACTTATTGACGATAGGCCACCACACAGATTCGGCCGGAAGCACGAAGCTCATCAAATATGGGAAGACCATGCCGAGCGTCAACACTCCGACCAGGCTCTTATTCGTCCCCCAGAGAAGCCGCGCGGCGAGCAGTCCCCAGTACATGATATAAAAATACTCTTCCCGCGCCAGCGTCCAATAGACGCCGTTGCCGCCCGCCATGTCGAACGTCGGGTGCAACCCGTGCAGCATGAAGACGTGCGCCACGAAGTCTGCCAGCATCCACTGCGGGCGCGGCTCCGGGTAGACGCCCATCAGCGGCACGCTGACGCCGACCATGTAAGCCACGACGACCAGCCCCATCGTCAGGCACAGCGCGACGAAATAAGGCGGGTACAACCTGAAGAGGCGACGCTTCCAGAAGTTGCTGAAATCCATCCGCCGCTCGCCGGTCTGCGCGTAATGCTTCGCCCAGCGCAGGTGTATGCAGAAGCCGGAGATGACGAAGAACAGAGCCACGCCCAGATGCCCGTGACTCGGTACGGCGTAGACGATGCGAAACCAGCGCGCGTCCGACGGCAGCACTTCGAGCGCGGTCGAGGCGTGATAGACGACGACGGCGAGCGACGCCACGCCGCGCAGAGCGTCTATCGACTTGAGCCTCGATGAAATCAGTTCCTTCATCATCTATCACTGAACCGCGCACGGTTTCTACGTCGCACGGCTGCGCTACTGCTTGCGCCAATCCGCTCACCCGAAACCCACGGACTACGGCGCGACTCCACGCTTGTCCAGAATGTAACGCTTGTCCGCGAAGATGCGCCGGACAGTGCTGATGATCGGGCGACTGATCCAATCGTCTTCCAGACAGAAACGCGCCACCTCAGCCTTCACGCGCCGACGCTTCCTGAGCGCGGTGCGGCATTGCAGGTAGCCCTGAAAATAACCGACCAGCCCGTAGAAGAAGTATGCGAACGAGCGGAAGCGTATGCCGCGCAGAGTCAGCCAGAACAGGTTACGCACGAAGACGAGCGGCAGATATCGCCACGGCAGATGCTTCAAGTTGAACCACGCTGCGTTGCGAAAGCCGCGCCCGTAACGTTTCCACGAACGCTGCTGGCGGCTCTCCCGGTGAAACGACAGACAGCGCGGCTCGTAGATCACCTTGTAGCCCGCGTCCCACAGGCGTATGGCGAGGTCGTCTTCGGTGGCGTAGATGAAAAAGTCGTCGTCGAAGTAGCCGCACTCGTCCAGCACGTCGCGCCGGATGGCCGCGCCGCACGCCGCGAAACTCGTGATCTCGCGCTCGCGCCCCGGCTCTGTCGGGACAAGTCTCTCTTCCCACAAATGCGTGACGAGACTTCCCAGATGCGGGTTCATCACGCGAAACGCCATCACCGCGACATCCTTGTTCGACTCGTCCTCCCACAACTTCACCATCGTCTCCACAGACTCCGGCGCAAGGTGCGAATCGTCGTCGAGCATCGCAACATACTTGCCGCGCGCCGTCGCGAATCCGACGTTGTAACCCGTCATCCCCGTGTTGTCGTGCAGACGCACAACGGTCACTTCGGGAAACTTCTCATAGACCATCTGCGCCGTCCCGTCCTTCGAGCCGTTGTCCACGACGATCAACTCGATGTTCGGATAGGTCAGCTTTCGCAACTCGTTCAGCCCGATCTCGACCTCGCCCTTGCGATTCCACGCGAGCATCACGATGCTCACGAGCGGTTGCTCCTCCGTGCTGCGCGCCAGCGCGGCGGCTTCGGGGCGGACGATGCCGAGTATGGTCTGCACGAGCACGGGCGCGCGATGCCTGCCCGGCCTCGTGCGGTCTTCCAGATCGCGCACGGCGAGTTTGACGCTCGCACCCTTAAGCGTCTCTTCGTCAAACGTGAAATAACCTTCGCTGCCCTGATGATGCGGCACGTTTGCGATCAAATAATCGTATGCGCCCGCGCCCACCTCGTCCGTGATCTTCTGCGCGAGTTCCGCGCCCGTCGCCCCGCGCGTGTCCGCTTCTTCGACGATGTTGACAACCATGATCTTCGTCGCCGCGCTTCGCCTGATAGCTTCGCTCACGCCGTCAATCATCAGCGTCGGCAGCAGCGACGAATGAAACGTTCCCGGCCCGTAGATGATCACGTCGGCGCGCTCCAACGCTTCGAGCGCGCCGGGACTCGCCACAGTCTTCGCATGAACTTCCCGCCGGATGCGTTCGCGCGCCGCCTCGACGCCCGACTCCGCCACCCACTTATCAAGACCGAGCGGCGCGACGGGTTCTTTTGCGAGAAAGAGTTCGAGGATGTCGCCGTCGGCGTCCGTGATGACGGCGCACTCGCTCGCCAGCACGCGCCCGTCCGTGCAGAGCGCGAAGAGGTGCCGGTTCTCTTCCGAAGCGATCTCCACGCGCCCGCGCACCTGCAAAACTGCTTCGAGCGCGCGAAGCGCACGCGTCCAGCTACGCCCGTGCTCGAAGTACGCGCCGAGCAGAATGCAGTTGCCGAGCGCACAATCGCTGAAGGAAAACTCCGCGTCCGCTTCGCGTTCGCGCTTCACGAGTTCGTTCAGGAAGAGACGCAGGTAGCCGACGAACCGCTCGCGTGCCTCGGAGGGCATGCGCGCCACCATCTTCAACAGTTCGCGCCGCTCGCCGCGCGCGAGCGTGTCGCCGCCCGTCGCGCAGAGGTCTTCGATCTCGCGCCGGAAATCTGCGGCGCGTTCGGCTTCCGCCGGATAGCGATAGGCGAAGACTTCGTAGCGCGACCAGTAGCCCGCCGCGTCGAGGTTCATCAGGGAGAGCAGGTTTTTGCGCAGGTCGGAGGGTCCGAGTTCGTCGAAGACGTAGCGGAGTCGCCCTGTGCTCAACCCGTCGTCGTAAGCGTTGACGAGACAGGTGACGCGCGCGCCCTGATCCAGGAGTTGATTGGCGAGCGGCCCGCTGCCGCGACCGCCACACAAAATGACGACGTTAAACCCGCTGGCCGATTGAAGCAATTCTTTCATCTTAAAAACGGAAATCTTCTTTCTGAGGAGACCGCTAATAATGCACAATCAAACTCACGCCGACAAGTTGAGAACGTGCGCGAGCAACGCCGCCGTGGCGGCCGTCCCCTGCGCGCCCGTCGCACCCGCGAGCGACACGACGCCCGCCCCCGACTCCTCCACGCCGCCCGCGCCCGCCACCGACAAACAGAGCGCACGCGGGAACACGCGCGGGATCACAAAATCGTTGCCGCCTGCGTAGAACTCGTCGCCGACATACACGAGCGCGTCTTCCACCCCCGCAGCATCCACGCCCGTCGCACCCGCCGCAGACTTCGTCAGTTCCGCGATGAGGTCGCGCATCGCCGTCTCTTTCGAGACGCCGCGTCGCGTGATCTCGATGCTGCTGCGCCCGCTCTCGGCGAGTTCATAGTCGCCGCTCAAATTCGCGCTCCGCAGCAAGTGGAGTCCGCGCGTGTAAACTT
>DASYMM010000238.1:0-6390 GCA_036009085.1 Pyrinomonadaceae bacterium
GTAGGTGATCTTGCCGACCGTGATGCCCGCTTCCGGCTTGACGCTGAGCACCGTCGGAATAAGAAACTGTTCGGTCGCCGGATTCGCGTTGACGTGATAATGCTCTGTGATGGCGAGCCGCACGTTCGCCTCCAACGTCTCGCCCGCACGCATCTCGACCCGCTCGACGCTCGCGCGCACGATGCCCTCCAAAGGCGACTTCGGCGCGGGCGTCGCCGCCGCGTTCGCATTCGCAGTGGCGACGGCATTGGTCGAATTAGCTGGCGCATTGGTTGGCGCGGAATTGTTTGCACACGCCGACAGCAGCGCGACGAGCAAAGCGCAAGGGAAAATTAAGCGGAGTGAATGTTGTCTCATCGAGCAGAGTCTAAAGTTGATGTGCGGAAGTCTCAAGTCCAGAACGCAAAGTTCTGCTCTGCGAGTTAAAGGTTATGAGCATCTCGCAAAACTCGGTGGGACAAAGAATGGAGCCACGAACACACACGAAGCGACGCGAAACAGATCGTTCTTCTTTTAGCGTCGCTTCGTGTGTGTTCGCGGCTCCGCGTTTTGTCAGGCGCGTTAAGTTGCCGTGTCGGCGACGGACGGCGCGGGCGCGGCGGTTTTCGGTCGGCGGCGAAGGCGCGGGCGCAGTAGATAATGCCAGATGAGCGCGAGCGGAAGGACGATGAGCAGCAGCACCGGAACAAGCGCGATGACGAAACTGATGATGCCGAGCGTGATCGCTGCCGCGATGTCTATGCCGTCGCCGAACGCGCTCTTGATGCCCGCGAAGAAGCCGCTCGTGTTGACGCTGACGAGCGAAGCGGGCGGTTGCAGCGTGACGTTGATGGTGGAGAGCGCGGCCTGATTTTCCAGGAACCTGCGGCGGCCTTCGACCCGCTCGATCTCCGTGCGCACGGCGGCGAGTTGGGTCTGCACTTCGAGCGCGTCGGAAACTTCTCCGGCACTTTTCATGATTTCGAGAAACTGCGCTTCGAGCGCGCGTTGCGTGCGCAGGCGTGCGTCGAGGTCTATAAATTCTTCGGTGACATCTTTGCCCGTCTGCTTCACGGAGCGGACGCGCGTGCCGATGGCGCGTATCTCTTCGAGCACGGCGTCGAAGTGCGAAGCCGGAACGCGTAGCTGGACGGTCGCGATCTCCACCAGTTGCGAATCGCGCGAGTGGTCGTCTTGCATGCGCGATTCGGAGGTGACGACAAAACCGCCGTGCGCTTCGGCGATGGTGCCGAGTCTGCGCTGGCCTTCGGCGGGCGCGGCGACTTCGAGATTGATGTCCGCGTCGCGGATGATCTTGCGCTCGACGGCGACCTGCTGCGACGCCTGCGACTGGCTGGCCTGCGTGAGCGAGACCGTTTGCATTTCCGCTGCCTGATTCGGAGCGGATGCCGTCTTTGTCAGCCCTGCCGCCTCGTTGCTTGCCGTCTGGCTGCCATTCGGAACAGTCCGCGCCGTGCTGCCGGCGCTTGCGTCGTCGCCTTGGTTTCCGCTTCGGGTGCAAGCTGCGATGCCGAGCAGGAAAGTTAGACAAGTGACGGCGATGAAGAGTCTCATATGTGGCCTCCGCTGATGCTTCAAGATTCTGCCTTTAGAACGTCTCCCCGATGCCTCACTTGCAGCGAATATATGACTAAACGACAAGACTCACCGCCGAGGCGCGAGAGCCAAACCGCAGAGAACCGCAGAGGAAACCTTCAACTCTCTCTGCGCTCCTTCTGCGGCTTGGCTCTCGCGCCTCGGCGGTGAAGGTTTTAACTCCCATCCAATTGCAGATCGCTATGGAGCAGGTATCAGTTGTCTCATGATCACCCTTCGTCTTCCTCTTCTTCCGCGCCGTGCTTCTTGTCGGCGCGCTTGATGCCGAACTTTTCCAGACGGTATTGCAGCGTGCGAAAAGTGAGGCCGAGCAGTTTCGCCGCTTTGGTGATGTTGTAGTCCGTGCGCTCCATCGCTTGCAGGATCAGGTTGCGCTCGAAGTCTTCAAAAGAGATGCCTTCGTGCGGCAACTTGAACGCGCCTTCCGTCGCCGGGCGCACCTCCTGTCGCACTTCGAGCGGCAAGTCTTCGACCGTGATCAAGTCTGCCTCGGCCAAAAGGATCGCGCGCTCGATGGCCGATTCGAGTTGACGGACGTTGCCCGGCCACGCGTATTCGAGCATCACCGTGCGCGCTTCGGGCGTCAGGCCGCGTATGAGCCGCGAGGTGTTGCGCGTGTGCTTCTTCAAAAAGAAGTTGATGAGCACGGGGATGTCTTCGCGCCGCTCGCGCAAGGGGGGAATGTCTATGGAGAGGACGTTGATGCGATAGTAGAGGTCGTCGCGAAACCTGCCGTCTTTGACCATCGCGAGCAGGTCGCGGTTCGTGGCGGCGACGACGCGCACGTCAATCTTGATGGGGCGCGTGCCGCCGACGCGCCTGATCTCGCGTTCCTGCAAAGCGCGCAGAAGTTTCGCCTGCATCGAGATGTCGAGTTCGCCGATCTCGTCGAGAAAGAGCGTGCCACGGTCGGCCACTTCAAACAAGCCTTTCTTCTCGGCGTGCGCGCCCGTGAAACTCCCTTTCTCGTGGCCGAAGAGTTCCGACTCCAACAAATTTTCGTTGATGGCGGCGCAGTTGACGGCCTGAAACATCTCGGTCGCGCGCGGACTCTGGTTGTGGATCGCGCGCGCGATGAGTTCCTTGCCCGTGCCCGATTCGCCGCGAATCAAGACGGTCGAGGCCGAGCGCGCAACCTTCAAGACCATCTTCTTGACGGATTCCATTTCGGGCGAATCGGAGATGATTTCGCTGTCGAGAGATTCGAGTTTGGTAAGCGCGCGGCGGATGGTGTCGAGCAGGGTCTCTTTATCGTAAGGCTTTTCGAGATAGTCGAACGCGCCGCGCCGCAGGGCTTCTTTGGCCGAGTCAATCGAGCCGTGCGCCGTCAGTAAAATAACGATGATCGAAGAATCGTAAGCGAGCAGGCGTTGGAGCAGTTCGATGCCATCCATGCCGGTCATCTTCAAATCGGTTAGGACGAGATCGAAGCGTTTGTCCTTGACGATCTTCAACGCGGCTTCGCCGGAAGAGGCCGTCATCAAGTCGTAGCCTTCCTCCGCCAGAATCTCGTTCAAAATCTCTCGCTGTCCTATCTCGTCGTCCACGACGAGTATGCTTTTGCGTGCCATAGTAATTTAAGGGATGAGGGATGAGGGATGAGGGATGAATCAGAAAGCACTCAAGCCGAATTGTCAGCTTTGCTTTTATTCATCCCTCATCCCTCATCCCTCATCCCTCCTTTCTGTTGGGAGTGTAACTGTAAACGTCGTGCCTTCGCCCTGTTTGCTGGTGACGGTGACCGTGCCGTCGTGGTCGTCAACGGCTTTCTTGACGATGGCGAGGCCGAGACCCGTGCCCGTTTCCTTCGTAGAGAAATAGGGTTCAAAAATTTGGGAGACGCTTTCGGCGGCGATGCCGCGCCCCGTGTCCCTGATAGAGACGCAGGCGCGCCCCACGTCGTTCATGGAGAGCGTGATCGTCAAACGCCCGCCCGCGTCGTTTCCTTCCATTGCCTGCACGGCGTTGATAATAAGGTTTGTGAAGAGGGAACGTAAAGATTCCGCGTCGCCGCGCACGTTCGGCATTTCGCCCAACTGCTCGATGCGCGTCTGGATGTTGCTCTCGGCGGCTTGCACCTCGACGATGCGCAGCGCGTCTTCAATTGCGGCGCGCAGATCGAGCGGGCGCATCTCCAATTGCGCCGGGCGCGAATAACTGAGGAACTCCGAGATGCGCGCGTTGATACGCATCACTTCCGCTTTGAGTTGTGTCGTCAGGCGTTCGACCTTCGCGCGCTTTTCCGGGTCGCTCGGCGCGAGCGAGGTGCGCAAGTGGTCGAGCGTGAGGTTGATGTAGTTCAAGGGGTTGCGTATCTCGTGCGCGATGGCGGAGGCGAGCCGCCCGACGACCGCCGAGCGTTCCGCGAGGTTCAAGCGTGTTTCGAGATCGCGCATCCCGCCGAGGCGCGCGATCATCTCGTTGAAGACGGCGGCGAGCGCGCCCATCTCGTCGCGGCGCATGGCGGAAGGCACGCGGAAATTGAAATCGCCCGCGGCCACGCGTCGCGCCGCGCCCGATAGTTCCTGAATCGGACGCGTGAAACGCCAGACGAGGATGCCCGCGGCGAGCGTGGCGATGAGGAGGACGGCGAGCGTCGGCAGGAGCGGGCGCGCATCCACCCAGAGCGAGTCGGAGTCGTGCATCTGCGCCGAGCCGAGGACGACGATGATGTAGTTGAGTCCTTTGGAAGTGGCGGCGGAGATGGTGAAGGCGCGCGGTTCGCCCGCGACGGGCTGCACGCTCGCCGCTTGATCCGCGTTGACGAGACGCGGCAGGCGCGCTTCGGCGACGGTCAGGTAGCGGCGCGTGCCGTCTTCGAGTTGCTTCGGGTTGAATTGCGTGTCGAGGCTGTCGTCTATCAAATCTTCGTCGTCGAGACGGTCGGGGACGCGCCCTTCGTCTTTGACGACGAGGACGTTGGTGATGCGTCCGGCGTATTTTTGACGCAGGAAGAAGCCGCGCTCGCGGTCGAGGTCTGAGATCAATTCGGTGGTGGGAAAACTCTGCGCCGCGAGCGAGATTCCGGCGGCGAGCGCCTGTTCCTGCTCCGCGATGGTGCGGGCAACGCGCAACTCCGCGCGCCGATTCAAATAGAACTGCAAGCCGAGCGTGGCGACGAGTAGCGCGGCCAAAACCAGCAGCAGTCGCACGCGAAAAGTGTTCAAAACGTTAAAGAGGGACATTTGAGACGTGATGTTTTAATACATCATTGCTTCAAGTTGAACGATAGCAGCGATCTGCTAACTAAAATCAATTAAAGGTGTTGCCCGACGCTAATTCGTGATGTTATAGTCGCAAGCGTCTCCAACGCAAACCCCCCGGAGACTTCAGGGGGATTTTGTCTCCCCCGTCACGCCAGTTACGAAGAACGTAAATTTGAACTAGAAGGAACTGTTTGGAAGCACGGCTTCTTCGAGCGTACTTTCACCCCGAAGAATTCCGTCAAAGGCCGTAACAGGACACGCCGCGCCAGCGCACGCCCTCGCGCCCGAAAAACGTCTCGGACGTGTCCCCAACATTTCAAACGCCATCAAAACCGTGCGGACTCCCAACCCAAAAGGGAAGCGTGCGCTCTCGAAATAGCTTTAACCGGAGAGGATTTTTTGAATGACCCGAATGCCACATCCCCCGTCCCCCTTGTTTGTCTCCCTGATTTTAACCTTCTGCGTCGCCGTCTCCGGCTTTGCCGCCGCCAAAAAACCCAAGGCCAAGCCCGCCGCCGCTCCCGCAAAATCTTCCAGGTCTGCGAAAGCTGCGAAATCAGACAGAGGCCGCGACAAGACCGCTGCGAAGAAGTCTTCCGCGAGAGAGACGCGCGCCGAGCGTGCCGCCGCGAAGAGAGAGGCGCGCGCCGAACGCAACGGCAGGGGCGGGAAACTTTCCAAGCGCGAACGTCTCGCGCAGGCGCGACGTGAAGAGGCCGCGCGCCGCGCCGAGGCTGCGCGCAGGGCTGAGGCCGCGCGTCGTGCCGAGATCGCGCGGCAAATAGCGATTGCGCGCCAGCGCGCCTTCGACAAGGCGATCCGCGACGAAGTTCAGTCGAACATTTTGCGCGACGACACGACGGGCGAAGACCCGGAAGTGCGCCGCGTCGCCGTGCAGGCGCTCGGCTATCACGCGGCTTCGGTCGTCGTGATGAATCCGCGCACGGGGCAGGTCTATACCATCGTCAATCAGGAATGGGGCGTGCGCAAGGGCTTCAAGCCGTGTTCCACGATCAAACTCGTGTCGGGTCTGGCCGGAGTCGTCGAGGGCGTCATTGACCCCTTGATCGAGAACGCCGCCTACACCAACAACCGCATGAATCTGACCGACGCGCTGGCCTATTCGCACAACGGTTATTTTCAACAGGTCGGGCGGAAAGTCGGCTTCGACCGCCTATCGAGCTACGCGCGCCAACTCGGTTATGGCGAGCGCACCGGAATCAACCACGTCAACGAGTACGCGGGGCGCGTGCCGCTCTTTAAAGACGAGACCGGGATACTGCGCATGAGTTCGCACGGCGACGACTTCGAGGTCACGCCGCTGCAACTCGCCACGCTCGCCTCCGTCTTCGGCAACGGCGGCACGCTCGTCACGCCGCACCTGCCGCGCACGCCGGAGGAAAACGTCAGGTTCAAGACCATCGTGCGCCGCCAACTCAACATCCCGCAGGAAGCCTTGCGCCGGATGCTGCCGGGCATGATCGGCTCGGTCAACTACGGCACGGGTCGTAAGGCGCACGACACGCAGCAGACGATTGCCGGGAAGACCGGCACGTGCATCGGCGCGCACGGCGTCTGGGACGGCTCT
>DASYMM010000239.1:0-5052 GCA_036009085.1 Pyrinomonadaceae bacterium
AGCAGTAGATTTCGGTCATCTGATGCTCTATGCTGCTCACGGTCGTTGTCCTCCTGCCGGTGTAGATGAGAGTGTCGCAACTTCATTCTACACACCTGCGCGGAGGTGACGACCTTTAACTTTTCAACTCAAGACTCGGGTTTAGTTATACTTCATCGCCACTCGCTATAGATGACTTCCGCCAAAGCTTGGGCTGCGGCGTCGAAACGCATTTCGGGTCTATAATTCTAGAAACGTGTCCGTCGATTCACACATGCTTCGTTCCCGTCCGCTGCTCGTCGCGGCGGCGATTTTATTGGCGGCGCATGGCCTCGTCTGGTGGTGGGCTTTTAACTTCGAGCCGTCGGTCTATCCCTGGCCGCACGACGTTCATTCGCGGTTCGAGTACTGGGACGCGTGGCACTACGACGGGATCATCAGGGAAGGCTACGCGGGCATTCGTTGGGCTTTCTATCCGCTTTATCCTTTGCTCGTCAAAGCTCTGGCCGCCGTCACGGGCTTGCGCGCCCGACCGGAAATCGCCGGCACGCTCTTTTCCACGCTCACGTTCGGCGCGTTCTGCCTGTGGCAGGCGCGTCTGGCCGAATCAACTGACGCGCGGCTGGGACTGCTCAGACCGGAGACGCTCTGGGGCTGGCTCTTCTTTCTCTGCTCTCCCGCCTCCTGGGTTTTTCATTCGCACCACACGGAATCGCTCTTTCTGCTGCTCTCCTTCGGCGCGTTTTTCATGGCACGCAAAGGCAGGTGGAAGACCGCGGCGATACTCGCGGGCGTCTGCGCGCTGACGCGAAATCAAGGGATGTTTCTCGCCGTGGCCGTCGCCTGCGAGAGCGCGCGGAGTTGGAAGAGTTGGCGGCAAAAACTGCTCGTCTTCGGCGCGAGCGGCCTCATCGCGCTGCTCTTTTTCGCCCTCTACCCGGCTTATCAATACTGGCAGACGGGCGACGCGCTTAAGTTCGTCTATATTCAGAGGGAGTGGGGCGTGGTGCTGACGTTTTACAACTACATCGGCACGTTCTGGTACGTCAATCCGTGGCAGCACGCCGACTGGAAAGGCTACCTCCACGAGGCGTTCTTCTTCGTGATGAACGGGACGGCCATCGGGCTGTTGTTCAAAAGAGAGTTCCCGCTCGCGCTCTACGTGCTGCTCTCGCTGTGGGCGCCGCTCTACTCCGGTCATTTTCAAAACACCTATCGCTACGGCGCGGTGCTCTTCCCCGCCCTCTTCCTGCTCGGCGACGGCGTAAGCCGCCTGCCCCTCCCCCTGCGCTATCTCCTCTTCGGCGGCTTCCTGTGGATGAACCTGCTTTACACATACTATTACGCGGTGGGACACTGGGCTTATTAACGCGTTCAAGCTTCTGACTCAAGAGCCGCGCGGCAGACGCACCACAGCGCGCCCGCGTTTATCTTGTAGCGTTTTTACGCGCGGAAGCGTCTTAACCGTGTGCGCCGGAGTGTGCGAGAAGTTTAAGCCAACGGCGGCGCGGCGTGCGGCATCGGAGTGTGGAAGTTCACACTCTCTCGACAATTTAATTTTTCACGGACGAGCCGCCTGCGCCTCGTCCGCATTCGACAAGGACGGAAAGGTCTGTTTTTTATGAAGAAATATTTTTACGTTTTGACTCTTGCGCTCGCCCTCGCTTCGACAGCGGCGACGCCTTTGCATGGACAGACACGTGCGCGCAACGGTCGCGCCGCCAGCCCGTCGGCGGCGAGAACGCAGGCGACGGCCACGGCGGCAAGTTTGCTCGCGTCGCTTCCCGCTTCTGACGCGGTGATGTCCGTTGACGTGCGGCGTCTGCTCAGCGACGCCTTGCCGCGCGCTTATAACAACAATCCGGCGGAACTCGCGCGCATCAACTCGGAGATAGATAAATTCAAGGCCGACACCGGACTCGATGCGCGCCAGATTGAGCGGCTCGTCGTCGGCGTCAGCTACAAGCAGACGGCTGCGGGCAAAACTCTCGTCGAGACGGTCGCCATCGCGCGCGGGAACTTCAAGAACGCTTCTTTCTCCGCGTCAAATCGCCGGATGCAGGAACAGAAGTACGCGGGCAAGACGATTCAGGTCTATAACGTGGACGCGCAGGTGAAGTTGATCGGGCTGTTCAATTTGCGCGTGACGGATCTGGCCGTCGCCATGCTCGACGCAAACACGGTCGCCGTGGGCAAGCTCGAACGGGTGCAGGCGGCGATTGACGCGCAGGCGGGACGCGGTCGCGTCGCGCCGGAGATCACCGCGCTCGCGACGCGCGACGCCAACGCACTGCTCGGCGCGGGCGGCAACATCCCTGCGTGGCTGACGCAGAATCTCGACATGGGCAACATCTCAAAGAGCATCGCCGCTGTGCGCCAGTTTTACAGCACGCTCGGCACGACGGCGAACGGCTTCAACATGCTGACGGCCTTACGCACGGACAACGCCAGCGCGGCGCAATCCCTGAGCACGATGATCACGGGCTTAAAGACCTTCGCTCCCTACGTCCTCGGGCAGATGCCCGCCGCGCGCCAGCGTCCGCTGCGGAGTCTGGTGGAGAACACGAAGGTCAACACGGAGGGCAGCGAAGTGCTCATCACGCTCGAACTCGCGCAGATTGACGTGGCCGCGTTGATTGACGCTTTTTAAGTCGCCACTAAAGAGTGATTCGACGGCGATAGATCGAAGCCGCGAAGCGGCGGCAGTTAATAGCCCCACCCGTCAGGGCGAGGCTATTAACTGCCGCCGCTTCGCGGCTTCGATCTATCTAATTGTCCTTCGCGTAACTTCTATTGCTGCCCGCCCGGAAACGCGCCGAAGGGCGGCGCGGCGGATTCTTCCTCTTGAGCGGAGCGCGCCAGCACGTCTTCGTAGATTTTCACTTTGCCTTCACGGTCGAGCCGTGCGCGCATCGCAGTGATGTAATCCCCGAAGACATCGTCGCGTCGCGTCGTGAGCAAAGTCTGCGTCAGTTGGTCGCGCTGTCTGGCAAACTGTTCGAGGTCGGCTTCGATGCGCTTCGTCGCGGCGAGGACAACCCAAGACTCGCCGAGCTTCACCGGCGACTTCGAGACCTCGCCTTCCTTCAAGTTGTAGATCGCATCGTCGGCCGCCGCGCTCGTGCCCGCGCCTTCGAGCGGCGAGCCGAGTTTGTAATCCTCAGAGGTCTTCACTTCGAGTCCCAACTTTTCGGCGGCGGCTTTGAGGTCGGCCACGCTGCCGTTGTTGTTCGCCAGTTCGCGCGCCGTCTGTTCGAGTTGCGACAAAGCGCGCGCTTGTTTGACGCGCTTCGTGACTTCGTCTTTCACTTCCGCGAAATCCGGGATGCGCGCCTCGCGCTTCTCCACCAGCATCGGCACGGCGAAACCGTCCTTGATGAGCACGCGGCTGCCGATGTCGTTCGCGTTCTCTAGCGGCGCGACCGCCTCTTCAAACTGCGGCGAGCTGCCGATGTCCGGCACGTCGTCGCCCGGTTTGACGAACGGCGTCTCCTTCACCATCTCGCCCGCGCTCATGTTCGCTTCGGCCGCGAGTTCCTGCGCCACCTTCTGAAAATCTTTCGTCTCCTTCAGACGCTGCTCGGCGCGCTCGGCGATTTGGGCGGCGGCCTTGTAGGCGCGCGTGTTGCGCTGCGAGACGAGCAACTCGCGCTTGGCCTCTTCAAATGTTTTCGGGACGGACGCGCCGCGCCGGAAGACGTAGTACGCGCCGTTGGTGAAAACCGGGTCGGAGACTTGTCCCTCCTGCATGTCGAGCGTGGATTGCAAGATGTCGTTTTTGCGGTTCGGGTCGCGGCGCACGGGCGCGGGCAGCCAGCCGCCCTTCGTCGCCGTCGCGGGGTCTTCCGAATTGCCCTTCGCCGCCTCCGCAAACTTCTCTTCGCTGGTGTTGGCAACGGTTGAGTCAGCCCCGCCGCGCGCGTCCTGCGCGAGCTTGGTGGCCTTCGCCAGCACCTGCTGGTCGAGGTCTTTACGCGCCACCTTCAAGACGATCTGCTGCACGCGCACACCGGCCTGTTTCTGCTCCGGTTTCAAAGCGTCGTAGGCGGCGCGCAATTCCGTGTCGGGGATATTCAACTTCTCCCCGGCCTTCGTCTGATTGATGAAGAGATAGCGAATCTTCTTTTGCGGCACCATGTAACGAAAGCTCGTCTTGTTCTCTTCGTAATATTTTTGCAGTTCTTCGTCGGAAGGTTGCAGGCGCGCGGCGAGTTTGTCGGCGGCGACCGTGACGTAAGTAAGATTGAAGACGGTGTTCCTGCGTTTGAAGTCGTCGCGCACCTCGTCTTCCGAGACGCTGACGCCGGCCGTCACGAAGGCGCGCAATTTCCGCTCCGCGATCTCTTCGCGCAACTTCTGCTCGTATCGCTCTGCGCTGCCATAGGACGGGCTGACCCGCGCCTTATACTTATCCTTGCCGATGAACTTGCCGCTTTCGTCAACAAACTGGGTGCGGACGAGTTGGCTCACTTCGGCGTCGGACGCACTGAGCGAGAGGCGCGTGGCCTCCTGCGCGATGATCTTGCCGTTGACGATCCGGTTGAGCATCACCTTGTCTGTGAATCCGACTTGCGCGAGGCTGAACTGGCCGCCGAAAGCCTGCTGCTGTCGCTCCTTCTCACGGTAGAGGTCTGCCACCGTGATCTCTTCGCGGTTCACGCGCGCGAGCACTGCCGTATTCGTCGCGGGGTTGGCGTTCACCTGATTGCGCCCCGGCGCGTAGAACAGCACGAGACTGATGCCCATCAAGATGGCAAACGTAACGATCAACCAATTGCGCGTCCGCTCCATGCGGCTAAACTGTTTCAGCATCTTCGATCCTTCCCGAAATCAATGACGATTTTTGATGAGTTGCAAAAGAAAATATAGTAACGAGCGGGACTTTCAGAGTTTACCGTTCTGAAATCTCAAGCGGACTTCGTGTGCACGGTCAAGCCTCACAGCCGACTTTCACCCCATCCCTCGAATCGCCGATTGTAACGGACACCGCCGCGCCCTCGCAACCACGCAGGATAGAGGTCAGAGGTTAGAGGTCAGAGGTCAGTGAAAACAGTTTTCACTGACCTCTGACCT
>DASYMM010000240.1:0-8154 GCA_036009085.1 Pyrinomonadaceae bacterium
CTTTGACCGGACGCCCGGCCACGTAGAAAGGAAGAAACGAAGCGCGCCGCGCCGCGCTCTCCGAAGGTTCACGCAGAGCCTCCGGCCCGCTCTGCGCCCGCGCCTCCACGACGCGCCCCGTGATGTCAACCACGACTTCCACCGTGACCGTGACCGGCTCTTCCAGCCGCTTCCCGCTCACAGGAGACGCGGGCTTCGGCAACGCCATCGTCCGCGTGTTGAGTAAGCCGGCGTCCAACAGCGACGCTTCCACCACAGGCGCATTTTGCAAGACCGCCTGCGGCTTCTTCGCATTCGAGTCTTCGACACGCTTGCTCACCTTGTCGCCCTCAGCAGCGACGGGCGCAACGGTCGCCTTCTCACGCGCCGCGCTCGTCGTATCTTTCGGCGCGCGAAGTTCATCCGTCAGGTAATAGGTGATCGTTCGTTTCGTGATCTCGGCCGGTTCATACTCGATCTTGCCGGAGTTGGAGACGACGATTGAAGCCGTCATCCGAATCCAGTTGCCGAACCCGTCGAGTTTGTAGGCATAGACCGTCTTACTCAACACAGCCCCGCGCGCATCGCGCACCACCGTTTCGGACAGATTCCCCTGCGCGTCGTACTTGTGCGTCTCCTGCCCGGCGCGGCTGCCGACAATCGGGTAAGTTTCGTTCTCGATGCGCTGCCCGCGTTCGTCGTAGAGCGTCCGCTCCAAAAGCGAGCGCGACTGCTGCACGAGTTTGCCGCGCTTCATTTGCACCCGCACGATCTCGGTCTCGACGCACCGGACAGGCCCTTTGAGTCCGTCAATCTCCTTCGTGCTGTCGAGAAAGACGACCGGGGTGCGGTCTTCGCGCCGGTTGTTTTCGGAATGCGGACGACTGCCCTGCCCTCTGGCGTCGAAGCAGACGACGAAGCCTGCGGCGCAGAGCAAGGCGATGATGGATGAAAGCAACTTTGGCATCCGGCAAATCATGGCGGGAGAATTTCGCGTTCGAGCGGCACAAGCAAGTTTGAGCTAGTTCGGGTGCGCCTCGCCTCGCAAGCTGCCTGCATGCCGATATATTGTACCGGCGGGGGCTGGACGGCGCACTATGCTGTGCTCGCCCGCGCCTTTACAGGCAAAAGCCATTCGCGCGGAATCTAACATTTTATTAACGGGCGCACAAGAAACTTCACTAACTTCGCCGCCTCCCGCACCCACAACACGCAAACCAAACGTTTGAAGGGGGAAGAGATCATCACAGATGATCTCTTCCCCCTTCCGGCTTCGACGGTCTAGCTGTCCAACCTTAACCGGGCTGCGGCGCACCCGGCTCGCCAAAGCGTTTGCGATACTCGACCGAGTTGATGAACCCTCTGACCATCGTGCGCCAATCGCCCGGATGCGCGTTCAAGTAGTTGAGCCACGCATTAAATCCGGCCGCCTCCGGGTCGCGCCTCAAGTAGCCGTAGTATTCCATCAACACAAAGGCGTCGTGGTACATCTTCTGCCGCACCTCCTGACTCTCCACTATCTCTCTCAAGACCTGCGCCCGCGTCTTCGTGTTGGCATCGAGAGCGGCGACGAGCGCGGCCTTGTTCGCTAGCGTGATGCCCGCCGTCTGTTCCAGTTTATCCACGTAGCCCTGATTGGATAAGCCGTCGTAGATCGCCTTGAAGTCCGCACGCTGCACCCATTCGTTGGTGAAGGCGTCGCGGGCGGCGATGACTTCGGCGGCTGTCGGGGCTGTCACGCGCTGTGAATCACGTGTGAAGTCGCGGTAGTTGGGCGGCGTGCCAAGGGAGACTTTGTAGAAGCGGATGACGAAGAAACCCTTGAACATGAACTCTTCGGAACGGAAGAAAGATGAAGAGACGCCGACGCGGTCGCAACTCTGGTTACCCGCCGGACACGTGTTGAGCGCGTTGACCCATGCTGCGACGCCTGCCGGTTCGCCTTCGCGATTGAGGAAGTCCACGTAGTGCATCCCGACGAAGAACTGCGCGGTGTCCACGGGATTCGCGGCATTCGGGTTGGTGTCGTTATCGGTGATGGTGACGGTGGCGGCGACGGGCGTGCCGAGCGCGAGGCCGGTGGAGGGGTTACTGAGGGCGAGCGCGAAAGTCTCCGCGCCGTCCAGATACACGTCGTCGGTGATGAAGACGCGGAAGGTCTTGCTCGCTTCCTCGGCGGCGAAGCGCAGTGTGCCGAGCGTGGTGGTGAAGTCGCAACGTTCGGAGGCGTTGCCGTTGACGACGTTGCAGCCGACGGTGGCGGCATCTGGGGCGGTAGCGTAGTCAACAGTGGCTGCCGCACTCGTGTCGCCGGAACGCTGGACGGTGATGAGCACGCTCCCGTCTGCTTCGCCTACACCGTAGGTCGCTGCGCTGAACTGCACCGTCAGCGGCGTCGGCGTTGGTGTGGGGGTAGGAGTTGGGGTTGGCGTCGGTGTCGGTGTCGGCGTGGGTGTGGGTGTGGGCGTCGGCGTCGGACAGGCGTTTGGCCCGACCTCGTCGTTGAGTTTTGTCACGAAGGCGTCGCCGAAAATGGTGTCGCCGCCAAAAGTGCTTTGAATCGGGTTGACGACGGGATAGTCGTTCGACCGTGTGTGGCCTCCGATGTAGGCGTTGCCCGCAGAGTCTACGCCGATGCCCCTGCCTTGCTCCTGATCTGCGCCGCCGAGATATGTCGAATAGACTAACGCCGCACCCGCCGGGTCATACTTCGTCACGAAGACATCCGCGCCGCCGTTGCGCACGCATTGGATGGCGTTGACGACGGGGAAAGTGTTCGTCGAGCCTGTGCCTCCGGTGACGTATGCGCTGCCGGAGGAATCCACCGCGATGCCAAAGCCCACCTCGCCGCCCGCGCCGCCGAGATAAGTGGAATAGACGAGAGCAGAGCCAGTCGCGTTGATCTTCGTCACGTAGGCGTCCTGTGTGATGGTAGTGCCGCCGTTCGTGGGTTGTACGGCGTTGGCTGTGGGGAAGTTGGTTGATTCAGTATCTCCTGTGGCGTAGGCATTGCCGGAGGCGTCCACCGCGATATCTTGACCATCATCACGAGCACTACCGCCGAGATAGGTTGAATAGACGAACGCATTGCCCGCCGCGTTGATCTTCGTCACGAAGGCGTCCTGCGCGCCGCCGTAGGCGCTCTGAATGGCGTTGGCTGTGGGGAAGTTGGTTGATTGAGGGTTGCCGCCGGTAACAGTTGATTGAGTGTTGCCGGTAACATAGGCGTTGCCCGCCGAGTCAACCGCGATGCCGTGCCCGATCTCACTCTCACTGCCGCCGAGGTAAGTGGAATAGACGAGCGCCGAACCCGCCGCGTTGAGTTTCGAGACGTAGGCATCCGTGAAGCCGCCGAACGTGCTTTGAATGGCATTGACCGTGGGGAAGACGTCGGAAAAAGTGTTGCCGGTAACGTAGGCGTTGCCCGCCGAGTCAACCGCGATGCCCTCGCCGAACTCGGCGCTATTAAACTCGCCAGTGCCGCCGAGGTAAGTGGAATAGACGAGCGCGGAGCCGGTCGCGTTGAGCTTCGTCACGAAGGCATCCTGATCAGTGGAGGTGCCTTTAAAGGCGTTGACGGTGGGAAAGTTGGTCGAGCCGGTGAATCCCGTAACGTAAGCGTTACCGGATGAATCTACGGCAATGCCTCTGGCCTGCTCGCCGCCGTCGCCGCCGAGATAGGTGGAATAGACAAGCGCCGTGCCCGCCGCGTTGATCTTCGTCACAAAGGCGTCCTGAAAACCGCCGTTCGCACTTTGAATGGCGTTGGCCGTGGGGAAGTTGGTTGATTGGGTGAAGCCGGTGATGTAGGCGTTGCCCGCCGAATCCAACGCGAAGGCCAGCCCTTGCTCGCCGCCGCTGCCGCCGAGGTAGGTGGAATAGACGATCACCGGGTCAATGACGAGCGGGAGCGCGGCGTCGTACTCGCCAACCGAGAAGCCGACGCGCCCGTCAGGCTGCAACGCGTAGCCGCCCTCGACCGTGCGCCGTTCGCCGCCCGCCGCTTCCTGATAGATCACAGGTTTCAGTTGTCGTATGACCGTTCCGTCCACCGTGAGCAACAGATCGCCGCCACTGTCAACTTCCACCTTCTCCGCGCCCGCGAACTCAAGGCGCACGGCGCGCGCGTCGCCGCGCGGCGCGACCACGAAGTCGTATTCCAACTGCCGCTGGTTGCCGTAATAAACCACATCAATGCCCGGATAGACTTCCGTGTAGCGCACGCGCCCGAAGGTCTGGACGTTGGCGTGCCACTTGGCCGGATCGTCGCCGTAGAAATAATTGACCTTGCCCGCCAACTCATCCCCGCCCGCGACGCCCGCGCCCGCATCCGCGCCGACGAGTTTCATACGCAACGCCGCGCGACGCTCCGCACCGTCGCGCTGAGCCTTAACGTTAGCGTCGCCGTTGCGCGCCGTGTGTGTGATGCCCAGATCATCCTGCGCCGCTTGTTCGCGGCCTACGTCCGCACGCGCCCGCTGTCCCCCGCCCCGTCGAGACAGCACGAAGACGGCTTCTTCTGGTTTGAGAAACAGCGTGTAGCCCGCGCCGCGCGCGAGGAAGTTGACAGACGCATCGGTCTGTCCACGGTTGGCTTCAAAGCTCAACTCCATCTGGCCGTAAGCCGCGCGCACGCGCTCCGTATCGAGCGTCGTCGCTTGTGTTGATGCTGACGTTGACGCTGGCGACGGCGACGAAAACTTCGCTTGCGTGTCGGAACCCGTCGGCGTGCGATGCTTGTTTACGGGCGCGAGCAATGCGACGAGCAAGCTCAAGACGCAGAGCAGCGCGAGCGGGACGAGCGCATTGATAAAACGTTGACGTGTGAAGATGCGAGTATAGTTCGAGGGGGCAGATGTCATGTGTTCCTCTTTTTCAATTTTTGTGCGCGTGTGTGGAGCGACGCGCTTCGACGTTGATCGTTGGCGGGCATGCGCGGTGTACGCGGCAGCAGTCGGCGGCTCAGGTTGGTTCAGGTCAACGCCCTGCTTTTTTCACCCACGGCTTGGACTAGGCGCAGCATAATTCCACGATTCGCGCTTTTTAGGCAAGAAAATCTTTTCCATCTGCCTTTCGCTTGCACACGCGGCAGCGCACATCGCCGCCTCGCCGGAGAACGCGAGCGCGCACACCTTGAGGAACTACAAATCATCCGCCCCAAGTGCGAACAAGCTCGATAACCGTCGCCCGTAAGTTCAAACAACCCGAATGCGCCGTGAGATTTTAACTATAGACGAGACAGTAAGACGGTAAGAATAGTTAGAAGGGCAGTCTCTTTGGGAGAGATGTCTTAAGCAACCACGTCACAAATACGAACGACCAAAAAAGCAGCACTAAAATCCCGAGATAGCCCCTGAGCTTTTTAATCCAGGGGATCGGAGCGACACGGATGAAGAGGTCTTGTGTGTCGAGCGATCTGTTTTCCATCTCGCCTTCCAGACTTAGCCGGGCAACCTCGCCGAGGTAATTCATCCCTTCACTCATATCCCATTGGCAGTGAACTTTTGCTAACCCCCGCACCGGCCGGGGGATCCACACATCCCCTGCAAAGATGACGCCGCCGCCACTGCACGGGACGGTGCCGGAGCCTTCGCCTGTCAAACTGAATTGTGCGTAGAGTTGTTTTTTTCCATCTTTAGCGTCGGAGAGTTTTTTTTCATTCCTGATCTCGAACCCGATGTCCTCTGCCTCGTTCGGCGAGAGAAATCTGGGAGAAAATACGGTCACGCTGAATGGGGGAAACGTTAAGGGGCCGATGTGATTCCGGGTCGTGAAGCTGAAGGCGACCATCCACAAGATGAAGGCTGTTACAGCCAACACGACTAATTTCAATTGCAGCGTCGCCGAAGCCCAAGCGTGTCGCTGCCGTGAAGGTTTCGCCTCCCCTTCGGGACGGCCATTGCTCTTAACCATCTCCGCAGCTTCGCTCTTAGTCTTGACTATTCCCGCCACTTCCTGTGCGAGGTCGAGAAGCAACGTTTTCACGTCAGGTCGCTCAAAGACAGCCATATTGTCCGTCGGCCTGACTTGAAGGTGTTGCAGCTGTTTGTCCTGATCCCAGAGGCAAGGACTCGCAAGGATCGGGAACACGTGCAAATCCGGGCGTCGCTCAAGCAGCTTGGGCACTTCCACATCCATGATGAACTCAGAGCAAAGGAAGTTCGGAGTCATGAGTAGGATGGCTATATCAGTGCGTTCGATGGCAAGTAGGATATTGGGTTTCCAGTCGCTGCCCGCGCTGATGTCCTCATCGCTCCATATTTCAACCAACTTGTTGCGTTTGAGGACACTCAGATGAGACAACAGGGCGTGTTTATACTCTCTGTCGAGATGGCTGTAGCAGATAAAGATGACGGGGCAAGTCATCGCGTTCTCCGGGAGCGTGAGATTAAGGTTAGATAAACCGATGCCCGCCGCGCGCACGGCGAAAAGTCTTCGCGAAGCCTAGAGGTGGCGTCCGCGTTGAGGGGGACCCGCCGATTGTCAGATAGAATTTCTCATAGTAAAAAGACTGACGACTGCCAGCACAATCGTACCTATGAGCCACTGCAAGTTCGCTGTGTAAACGGCCATCACGCCTGCCCCCAGCGCCAGCAACAAGAGCGGTAATACCAGCAGTGTGAACTGCCGCCTTCGCGCCAGAGTCAGCCGTGCCGCCATGATTTCCTCCCAGCCGTGCCGGGAAATGAATGAGACCCCGACCACTTTCTTGGCCGCCGCTACGATTGCCGGTATCCCTTCACGCTTATCCACGTAACGCACAAACGGGGATTTATGTTTTATGCTGGATTTGAACGTTTGGCCTGTGGTCATGTCAATGGGGTACTTCGTGGTAATGACCTTCCCCACCTCGGGCGCCGTTTTTTCCACCAGACTGAGACCCGAAACGTCCTTGTCGTCGTCGTCGTTCTCAAGCCGGATGTCGAGCACCACGGCGTCCACATCCCCGCTACTGAGGACCATCTCCACCTCTGATGGCCCCTCGGCGGTCAGGACGTTGAAGCCCTCCGAGAGGAAAGCTTCCTTTTGCAGCCTGAGCCATTCGGCGTCGTTGTCGGCGATGAGTATCGTAGCTCTAGCCGCCGCTGCTCCTGCCTGTGCCATGATTGAATCTCCCGGAACCGCTTGACATGATGAGGCGCGCAAGTTTGGTGACGCACACGGACACGCCCCGCAACTGTCTGCTGGCAACGTAGTCTGGAGCGTGACCCACTGTAGCGGCCAGGGTTTGTCTCGCGCGACTTCCTGCCCGCGCGAGACGCCACGAAGGCAGGGTCAACCGACCGGTGCTACGCGCCCGGACAGCGGCCAAGCTCCAACGTCGCCTGTATACTGATGAACAACCGCGACATCATAGTGATTTGCCACGAGCAAGACAAGAGCGCAAGTTCATTGTGGCTTCCGGTTCCCATCGGAGGGGCGTCCGATTTGGCGCGGGGTCATGCCCGCGAATCCCAAAGCTACGGCGGTCGGGAAGTGGCTAATTACCGGCCGGCGCGCCTCCCGCGAGGGGCAATGAGACGACCATCGTCGTGCCTTCCTTCTCGTCGGGCAGATAATTGATGTCCCCGCCGTAAGCATTGATAATGGCCTGCGCCATCAACAGGCCGATCCCCGTTCCGCTCTCGCCCGGCTTCTTCTTAATCTGCTCTCTCAACACTTTGTCGTGCAATTCGGGCGGAATGCCCGGCCCCGTGTCCGTGATGGCTATGTCCACTTTGTTGCCGACGACCTTACTGTTGATTATGAGCCGTCGGCGCGCGGGCTCGACTTTCAATAACGCCTCGACCGCGTTGTCGAGCAGAATGTCGAGCGCGCGCCGCAGCCACTGCGGGTGGCAGCGGACGATTACCTCTGTCTCAGGGTGGAGATTCCATTCGACTTTGAGCGCCTCGTAAGGCTCAGTCTGAACCAACTGCTTAACGCGTTCTTTGAGCAGATTGTAGACGGGTAAGTTCTCCGCGCCCTTATCGGAACCGAGTGGCTCGATGACCGGTCTTTCGAGGATTTGTGTCGTTAGCTTCTCAATCCGCGCCAGTTTTTCATCCAGCGAGTTCCGTTTACGTGAGAGGAGGAAGGCACCCTCGAAGTCTGCACGGAGGTTTCTCACCAACTCGCGGATGCTGATGGCGTACCCGCGTATGCTGTGCCCCCAGATGCTACTAGCCATACCCA
>DASYMM010000241.1:0-7589 GCA_036009085.1 Pyrinomonadaceae bacterium
TCTATATCCTCTACACTTCGGGGACGACGGGAAAGCCCAAAGGTATTCTGCACACGACCGCCGGTTATCTTCTGCAAGCGCACCTGACGACGAAGTGGGTCTTCGACCTCAAGGACGAGGACATCTATTGGTGCACGGCGGACATAGGATGGGTCACGGGTCACTCTTACGTCGTCTACGGGCCGCTCTCGAACGGCGCGACCGTCTTGATGTACGAGGGTGCGCCGAACCACCCCGGGCCCGACCGCTTCTGGGACATCATCGAGCGCCACCGCGTCAACATCTTCTACACCGCGCCGACCGCCATCCGCGCCTTCATCAAGTGGGGCGAACAGTGGCCGCTCAAGCACGACCTCTCCTCTCTGCGTCTGCTCGGCACGGTCGGCGAGCCGATCAACCCGGAGGCTTGGATGTGGTACAGGGAGATCGTGGGCAAGGGGCGTTGCCCGATTGTTGATACGTGGTGGCAGACGGAGACGGGCGGCATCATGATCTCGCCGCTACCGGGCGCGACGCCCACCAAGCCCGGCTCGGCCACGAAGCCTCTGCCCGGCATCGAAGTTGACATCATGACGAAGACGGGCGAAGCCGTGACGGCGGCGGGACAGGGCGGTTATCTCGTCATCAAACGCCCCTGGCCTTCGATGCTACGCACGATCTGGAACGATGACGAGCGTTATCGCGCGGCTTACTGGTCGGAGATCGACGGCGTCTATTTCGCGGGCGACGGCGCGCGGCGCGATTCCGACGGATATTACTGGATAATGGGGCGCGTTGATGATGTCATAAATGTAAGCGGGCATCGTCTGGGCACAATGGAGATCGAGAGCGCGCTCGTTTCGCACGAGGCGGTCGCGGAAGCGGCGGTCGTCGCGCGACCGGACGAACTAAAAGGTTCGGGTATCGTCGCCTTCGTCACGCTCGAAGGCGCGCGGCAAACTTCCGACGAGTTGAAGGAAGAGTTGCGCCGCCACGTCACGCGAGAGATCGGCGCGCTGGCGCGTCCCGACGAGATCAGGTTCACGGACGCGCTGCCGAAAACTCGTTCGGGCAAGATCATGCGTCGGCTGCTACGCGAAATCGCAGGCAGCGGCGCGATCTCCGGCGACACGACGACCCTCGAAGATTTCTCCGTACTCGAACGACTGCGCGCGCAGGAAGAAGAATGAAGAAAGGAGGTGACAAGTGACGAGTGACGAGTGACAAGAGAAGCAAGTGAATCGTGAATCGTGAATAGAAAGACCTGCGCTTTCTCTATTTACGATTCACGATTTACGATTCACGTCTTTTTCTCGTCACTTGTCACTTGTCACTCGTCACTGGTTTCAGATATGTCTCAAAATTACACGACCGAGCAGCGGACGGGGCCGCGTTATGTGATCAGTTTGCCGGTGCGCGCCGAGTGGGATGACGGCGCATCGGGCGAGCACGTCGTCGTCGAAGGGCAGACGACGAACGTGGGGCCAATGGGCGCGCTGGTGCATCTGGAGACGCTGCCGGATGTGGGCAGCCGCGTGCAGATCGCGGTGCTGCGCGAGGGCGCGCCGAAGGTGTCGGCGGTGGCGGAGGTCTTGCGCATCGAGCGCAACCCGGCGCAACCGCTCGCCGCGCTCCAACTGATGAACGCCAACGACGAATGGCGCGGCCTCGTCTGGGAGCCTTCCGCCCCGCACCTCCAACATTACGATTACGAGTTTGAAGACGACTAGGAGGAAGGGATGAGGGATGAATAAGAGAAAGCATTCATTCTCTTGAGTGGCTTTCTGATTCATCCCTCATCCCTCATCCCTCATCCCTCATCGTTATGGCTGAGCGGAAGAGCACACACAAGCAAGAGGTGAAGGAAGTCGCGGAGACGGCGGCGGTGGCGGCGGCGGAAGCTTCGTGGCCGCAGACGCGCGTGGTGCTGCGCCTGATCTTGATCGTGCTCGGCGTGGCGATGGTCATCTGGGCGCTCTACAAGCTCGAAGGCGTGATCCTGCTGCTCGTGCTCTCGATCTTCTTCGCTTACCTGATCGCGCCGCTCGTGGAGTTTGTACATCACCCGATCTGGCTGCGCGGGCGCGAGCGCAAGCATTACGTCCCGCGCACGCTCGCCATCGGCATCGTCTATATCATCATCTTCGGCAGCCTCGGCCTCGCGGTCTATCTACTGCTCCCGCAGGTCGGCGAACAGTTGACGGAGATCGGGCGGCAAGCGCCGACCTACTCGAAAAATATCTCTGACAGCACGCAGAAGTTGGAGCGTTTCTATCAACGCATCCCTTCGCCCGCGCGCGAATCGGTGAAGGCGACTGTCTCCGAAACGATCCACACGGTCGGCACGTACATCCAGAGCACCGCCGTCACCACGGCGACTTTCGCGCTCGGCTACGCGCCGTGGCTGGTCTTGATTCCCATCCTCGCCTTCTTCCTGTTGAAAGACGCGGACAGCTTTCGCCGCACAGCCTTGCAGATGCTCCCGCGCGGGCGCATGCGCTGGCGCGGCGACGAACTGTTTCAGGATGTCAACAGCACGCTCGCCGCCTACATCCGCGCCCAACTCATCGCGTGTCTCCTGATCGGCATCATCTGCACCGCGGGCTTCATGCTGATCGGCGTGCCCTACGCGCTCGTGCTCGGCATCCTCGCAGGGTTTCTGGAATTCATCCCGCTCGCAGGGCCGCTCGTGATCTTCGTGCTGGCCGTCACGGTTTCGAGTTTCCATTCGCCGGGACAGGCGTTCGTCGTCTTCATCTTCCTCGCCGTCCTGCGCGTCATTCACGACTACGTGACCTACCCGCGCATCATCGGACAGGGCATACACCTCCACCCGCTCGCCGTCATTCTCGCCATCCTCTGCGGCGCGGAACTCGCGGGCGTCGCCGGAATCTTCCTCGCCATCCCCGTCATCGCCATCATCTCCGTCGGCTACCGCCACTGGATGGAACATAAAGGCGCGGATGAAGGCATCGTCGCCACACTCCTCCAACCCGCCGAACCAGCCACTCCGCCGCCAACGCCGCCGACACCTGCGCCGACTCCGGTTGCTTCCACCAACCCGAAACAAAAATTGCAGCGCGAAGGCTAAAGACCCGTCGCGCCTCGCGGGACGCACCGATGCAGAGCCGTCACGTCCGCATCAGTAAATTTTTTAGCCTCGTGCTGCGACACCAGCCTGCGCGGATCGGGATCGAGTTGGATCGTGCGGGGTGGGTGGAGGTCTCCGTCCTGCTCGCGGCCTGCCGGGCGCACGACTTCCCCGTCACGCTTGAAGAGTTGGACGCGGTAGTGCGGGAGAACGACAAGAAGCGTTTCGCCTTCAACGAGGACGGCACGCGGATCAGGGCGAGTCAGGGTCATTCCGTCAGCATAGAACTCGGTTACGCGCCGCTCGCGCCGCCTCCAGTGCTCTACCACGGGACGGCCTCGCGCCTGCTCGCTTCGATCAGAGAGCGCGGCCTGTTGAAAGGCGGACGCCACCACGTACACCTCTCGGCGGACGCCGCGACCGCCGCGAAGGTCGGCGCGCGTCACGGCAAGCCGCACGTCATCGAGGTGGAGAGCGGGCGGATGCACGCGGACGGCTATGAATTTTACCGCTCGGAGAACGGAGTGTGGCTGACAGAGCACGTGCCCGCGAAGTATCTCGTTCTCTAAATCGAGTCCGTCTGTCGAGCGGTCGTGTCCTCTATTGAATTGAACTCTCTGCGGCTTGGCTCTGCGTCTCTGCGGTGAATGCTTATGCTTCTTAACTCACCGCCGCAGACGCAGAGAAACCCGCAGAGGGGCGCAGATGAAAGATGAAATTAAGACGCTACTTGTCGCGCCGTCTGCTGCATCAATTCGAGGAAGCGGCGGAAGTGGTGTGCGGCGTCGTGGGGGCCGGGGGCGGCTTCGGGGTGGTACTGGACGGAGAAGACGGGCAAAGATTTGTGGCGCAAGCCTTCGACGCAGTTGTCGTTGAGGTTGATGTGCGTGACTTCAACGTCCGCCGGGAGCGTGTCGGCCTGCACGGCGAAGCCGTGGTTGTGCGAGGTGATTTCGATGGTGCCGGTCGCCTGTTCGCGCACGGGTTGGTTGCCGCCGCGATGGCCGAAGCGGAGTTTGTAGGTTGAGCCGCCGAAGGCTCGACCGAGCAGTTGATGGCCGAAGCAGATGCCGAAGGTCGGCACGCCCGACGCGGCGACGCGCGCGATCTCTTCGACCACCTTCGTCATCGAAGCCGGATCGCCCGGCCCGTTCGAGAGAAAGATACCGTCGGGTTTCAAGGCCAGCACATCCGCTGCGGACATCGAAGCGGGCACCACCGTCAGGCGACAGCCGAGGCGCGCAAACTCGCGCAAAGAATTCAGCTTCACGCCGAAGTCGTAGCAGACGACGTGGAAACGCTCCCCGCCGCCCGCCGCCGGAACCGTGTAAGGCTCCTTCGTCGTGACGACGCTCGCCAGTTCCCTGTTCTCCATCGCCTCGGACGCGCGCGCACGCGCAACCAGAGTCTCCGCATCCAGTTCGACGCTCGACAGGCAGGCGCGCATCGCGCCCCGGTCGCGTATGTGCCGGACGAGCGCGCGCGTGTCTATGTGGTCAATGGCGACGATCTGCCAACGCTTGAGGTAAGCGTCGAGCGTCTCTTCCGCGCGCCAGTTGGAAGCCATGCGGCTCGCCTCGCGCACGACGAAGCCTTCCACCCAAGGGCGGCTCGATTCGGCGTCCGCCGCGTTCACGCCGTAGTTGCCGATGAGCGGATACGTCATGCACACGATCTGCCCCGCGTAGGACGGGTCGGTCAAGACTTCCTGATAACCGGACATCGAAGTGTTGAAGACCATCTCGCCGCACACCTCGCCCTGCGCGCCCCACGAGCGACCGCGAAACGTCCGTCCATCTTCGAGCGCAAGGAGCGCGGGTTTGTTCTCAGTCATAATTGATTCGTCGCCTGCGTGCGCAGGAACTGCTGCGCTTCGTTGAGCCAGCGTTTCTCGGCGCGGTACTTGTAGGCGGGCGCGGTTTTGACGGCTTCGATGCAGGCGCGCATGGCCTCGGCGGCTTCGCGCGTGCGTCCCATGCCGGAGAGCGCGCGGCCTGACAGGTAGAGTCCTTCGGGGTCTGTTTGGCGGCGCGCGAGAAAGCGTCCGAGGGCGTCGTAGGCGTCGGAGTACTGCGCGGCGTCGAGATAGGTGGCGCCGATCTCGCGCCAGATTTCGTGCTGCGAGTGCGCGTCGTCGCGCGCCACGACTTGCTCGAAACGACTGATCGCGCTCGGCAGGTCGTTCTCCATGCGCGCGATGCGACCGAGTTGAAAATGCGCGTCCACTTCGTCGGCATCAATCTCGACGGCGCGCGTGAAGCGTTCTTTGGCCTCGTCGAGTTCTTTGCGTTGGAGGTGTACGAGGCCGAGGTTGTAGTGCGCCGAAGCGTCCGCAGGGTTGAGCGTCGCGGCTTCGAGGTTCTGGCGAAACGAGGCGCGCGCGCGCTGCGTCCGCATCACTTCGGTGAAGTAGCCGCGCAGCAGCAGGAACAGCAACACTAAGAGAAACGGCGAGGTGAAGAATCCGCCGAATTGCCTGATGAACGGCGACACGAAGAACATCACGAGCGCGCCCCCGGCGACCGACGCCGCGGCGCGCAACCACGCCACGCGGAACACTTCGCGCACCGCGATTACCGCCCACATCAGAAAAAACGGCATCAGCAGCATCCACGAAAAGCTGCTCACGAACTGCTGCGGGTTGCGTATCTGCGCGACGGCTTCGGGCGGCATTTGTTGCTGCGCGATGAAAACTTCGGAGAGTTGCTGGCTCTGCGCGATGACATCCGCTTCAAAGCCGCTCACGCGCGCGAGCACGGCCAGCGGGAAAGCGACGAGGTGCGCCGCCGTCCACGCGTAGAAAATGGCGGAGGCGAGCGGCGCGTAGTCCTGTTGCAACACGAGGCCGAAACTGCCGCGCCGCTCGAACAAGTTGGCGAAGAAGATGAGGGACGGGATCAGTATGACGGCGAACAGAAGCAGGCTGCCCACCGCCGCGACCAGGACGGCGACGAAGACGAACGCGTTGCCCGAACGAAGCGGCGCGCCCAAGTAAGCCCATTGCGTGTAGAACACGTAGGCCACTTTGGCGGCGATGGCGAGCGCGGCGGCGAAGCCGAGCGGCGAGCGGTCGCGCACGAGTCCCAACGCGCGCACGGGCGCGTAGAACATCAAGAGCAGCGGCTTCAACAGTTCGAGCATAAAGAGCTATCAGCTATTAGCTATCAGCAAATCAGCAAGACGAAAGCTGACGGCTGATGGCGGCTACGGCTCCACCTCTTCATCCTCCAACGGCTCGACGAAGGGCGTCGGCGCGTTGGTGGGCGCGGTGAGCGCGTAGTCGGTTTCGTGCCGGATGATGGTTGCGTCCGAGAGCGGCCAGTAGCGCAGGAGCGCTTTGCCGTAGATATATTTTTCGGGCACCTGTCCCCAGAGGCGCGAGTCGCTCGAATTGTCGCGGTTGTCGCCCATCACGAAATAGTAGTGCGGCTTGACGAGCGTGGCCGGGAGATTCGCACGCCCGACGTTGAGTTGCGGGTCGAGATACGGCTCGTTCAACTCCTGCCCGTTGATCTGTATGCGCCCGCCGCGCACCTCCACGATCTCGCCCGGCAAACCGATGACGCGCTTGATGTAGCTCTTGTCGGGGTCGTCTGGAAACCAGAAGACGACGATGTCGCCACGGTCGAGTTTCGGCCAATGGTAATAGACGAGTTTGTTGACGAAGATGCGCTCGCCGTCGTGGAGACGCGGCAGCATCGAGGTGCCTTCGACTTTGACGGGCTGCACGACGAAGACGACGAACAGCGCGGCGACCAAGAGCGCGAAGACGAGATCGCGCATCAGCAGTCGCGCTTCCGACCAGAAGTGCTTACGCGATTCCTCTCCGAGTCGCTGCACTTCGATGTCGCGGTCGTCCTCAATCCCGATGTCGCCGAACTGGGGCGCACGCCCGTCCTTACGCTTGAACATACGTTTCTTCGTTACTCTACGCGGTCGTCTCTCGTCGTCGCTCGAAAAATCACTGGTTTCGAGGTTAGCCGCGCGCCGCGCGCTTTGTCAACGCGAGGGCGCGCGGGGCTTCGGCGGGTGTTTGCTTGACAGCGTTCGCGGCGCGTCTCTATTATCGCTTATCAAGCGGGGTCTATAGTTTACAGCCCAACGACATCAGCCGACAGACCCGAACGGAGGCCAACAAAGCGTGATCAAACTCGACATCGTCAACCGCGTCGCGGATCGCACGGGCGTGCCAAAGATGAAGGCCGAGCAGGCCGTGGACGCCCTCTTTCACTCGATGAAAGAAGCTCTGGCGCGCGGCGAACGCATCGAACTGCGCGGCTTCGGCGTCTTCGTCGTCAAACCGCGCAAACGCGGCGTCGGCCGGAACCCGCGCACCGGCGAAGAGGTCGCCATCCCGACCGGCAAGACCATTCGCTTCAAACCCGGCAAGGAACTTCAGGCGCACGGCTTCGACACCGAAGACGACTCTGTACACGACACCGACGTGCCGGAAGCGACGAGTGACGAGTAAAGAGTTTGAAGCAGTTAAATCAGTCACAGGCCGCGAAGGGTGAAGCGT
>DASYMM010000242.1:0-20684 GCA_036009085.1 Pyrinomonadaceae bacterium
CGGCGCGGCGTGCTGGTCGTCTGCTCGGCGGGCAACGACGGTCGTAACATTGACGGCACGCCTTACTATCCCGCCTCCTTTGAACTCGAAAACTTGATCGCGGTCGCTTCGACCGACAACTCGGATCAACTGACGACATGGTCGAACTGGGGAACCGCGCGCACACACCTGGGCGCGCCGGGCGAGAAAATCCTCTCGACCAAAATGGGCGGGGGCTATAAATCCGTCTCCGGTTCGTCGGCCTCCGCGCCGCTCGTGGCGGGCGTGGCCGGACTCCTCAAGACTCTGCGCCCGCACCTCAGCGCGAAACGCACGCGCGAGTTGATTCTGGCCGGAGTCCGTCCCGTCGAGACGCTGACGGGGAAAGTGTCTTCCGGCGGCGTCGTCAACGCGGCGGGCGCGCTCGGCGCGTTGAACAATTTATCGCCGAACGAAGGGATGAAGGAGGGCGACGAAGACCGCGACGCTAACGACGGCGACCATCCAAACGGCAACGACGGCAACGGCAACAACGGCAACGGAAACGGCGGCAACGGCGGTAACGGAAACGGCGAACATCATCCCGAAAAGCCTGTCGAGAGAACGAAGGGCGCGCCGGGCGTGAATCTCCCGAATATCGACAACGCGCGAAAGTCGCGGCATGCCACGCCCACAGCGGCAGCCGCGATCCGTTCCAACCTCCCGCCCACATGTGATCCGGGCGACCCCGAATGCGACCCTTGCCCCGGCTGTGAGCCTGTCCCGACTCCGACGCCGACTCCCACGCCCGCCCCGCCTTCCTCTGCTCCGCTTGGCTGGCTCGACAGTATCGGCGGCGACGGCGTCGCCTCCGGTTGGACGTTCGACCCCGACGTGAGCGCGCAATCAATAGACGCGCATTTTTATATTGACGGCCCCTCCGGTTCAGGCCAGTGGGCGGGCGGGGCGACGGCTAACGTCGCGCGTCCTGATGTCAATCAAGCCTACGGCATCGCGGGCAATCACGGCTTCTCTTTCTCCATCCCGCCCCGTTTCAGAAACGGCCAGCCGCACACGCTCTACGTCTATGGCATTGACGCGACCGGCAACCCGAACACGCTCCTTTCCGCCACGCCGAAGAGTTTCACTTTGAACGCCTCCGGCACCATCACTGCGACGCCGAACCCGATCCAGGTCTGCGACGGCACGGGCTTGGGAGTCACGACTTTGTCGTGGTCAACGAGCGGAACGAGCGAAGTGGATGTCCGCGTCGGCGCGCCGAACGGCACGCTCTTCGCCACCACGGGGGCGACGGGCAGCGCGGCCACGGGCAAGTGGGTCGCGAACGGCACGGTCTTCTACTTGCAGAACGCCAGCTACGGTGATCGCACCTCCGCGACCAATACGCTCGCCACCGTCACGGTCGGCATCACGACGGGCGGGTGCGCCGTGTCGTGCGCGAGCGCGGGGCCGGATAACGCGACCGTCGGGTACAACGCGGCGACGCACGATGTCTTCGCTTACGGAGTGCAGAACGCCGCCGACGTGAAGTTTGCCGTCTGGGGAGCGGCGGGCGGGCAGAACGACATCATCTGGTATCAGGGACAGAATCAGGGCGGCGGAACCTGGAAGGCCACGATCAATTTCGCCAACCATCCCGAAACGGGGCAGTTTTATACGCACGTCTATATGCAAGGCTCAGCGGTCTTTTGCGACTGGGCGGATTTCACGAGAGCGTCGCCGCCGCCGTCGCCTACACCGACGCCTGCGACGGGCGCGTCCGCCTCGTTCGTCAAGCTGGATACGACGACGCAGGGGAACTGGAAGGGCAACTACGGCGCGGACGGTTTCGCTCTGGTCGGCGAGCCGGGACACTACCCGGCCTACGTACAACTCTCTAACATCGGCGGCGCAGCCCACACCTGGGCTGATCCGGCGACGGACGTGCGCGCCTTGCAGAAGTCTCCCGCCGGCAGCGCCGAGCGCATCGCCGCGACGTTATACAGTTCCACCGAGTTCGGCTGGAACATCAACCTGACGGACGGGCAGGAGCACCGGTTCGCGATGTACGCTCTGGACTGGGATGGCAACAACGTGCGTGCGCAGCGGGTGGAGATCAGAGATACGGCGACGGGCGCGCTGCTCGATAGCCGCGATATGTCGGCTTACAGCAACGGGCAGTACGTGGTGTGGAATCTGCGCGGGAACGTGACGGTGAAGGTCGTCTATACGGGGCCTGCGGGTCTGAACGCCGTCGCCGCCGCGTTGTTCTTCGACGCGGTCGCCGCGCAGGGTTCGTCGGTCAACGTCGCGCTGGCGGCGAACGGCGCGACGGCCACTGCTTCGTCCGTCTATCCGCAGGGCATCTACACCGCCGCCTCGACCATCAACGGCGACCGCAAAGGCTTGAACTGGGGCGGGGGCGGCGGCTGGAACGACGGCACCCTAGACGCCTTCCCCGACTGGCTGCAAGTGGACTTCAACGGCGCGAAGACCATCAACGAGATTGATGTCTTCACCTTGCAGGACAACTACGCCAACCCTTCCGAACCTACGGAAGCGATGACGTTCAACGAGTGGGGGTTGACCTATTACGAGGTGCAATACTGGACGGGGACGGCGTGGGCGACCGTTCCCGGCGGGAGCGTCGTCGGCAACATAAAGGTGTGGCGCAAGTTCACCTTCCCGGCGTTGACGACGCAAAAGATCAGGGTGTTGGCGAACGCGGGGGTGAACTCATACAGTCGTCTCACGGAGGTTGAAGCTTATCAGGCCGGACAGGGCGGCGGGGGCGTCACGCCTCCCTCAGACCCCACGGGCAACAACTTCTCCGTCGCGCGCCTCGATGCGGCGAACCGCACCGGACAGGCGGGCACAGACCTCTTCTCCGGCAATTACAACTGGAGCATCCCGCTCGCGGGCTTGCGCGGGCGCGGGGGCTTAGACCTCGCCGTCTCCCTCTCTTACAACTCGCTCGTCTGGACGCGCGACAATTCGGCCGTCAAGTACGACGCCGACCGCGGGACGCCGAGCGCGGGCTTCCGTCTCGGCTTCCCCGTCATCGAAAGCCGTTTCTTTAACCCGGCGACGAACAAGAACACCTATCTGATGATCGCGCCCGCGGGCGAGAGAGTCGAACTGCGTCAGGTCGGCACGTCGAACGTCTATGAAGCGGCTAACTCTTCCTACCTCCAACTCGCGGACAACGGCGGCGGCGCGCTTACGCTACGCATGACGGACGGCACCCAACTCTCCTACGTCCTGTCGGGCAACGCTTACCGCGCCACGCAGATCAAGGATCGCAACGGCAACTACATTTCCGTCAGCTACTACGGGCACGGCGGCATCCAGACGATCACGGACACGCTCGGTCGCGCATTGAACTTCTACTACGACGGCAACAACCGTCCCATCTCGATCAAGCAGACGTGGAACAACGCCGAGCACACCTGGGCGACCTTCGGCTACGGCGACATCTTCGTGCAGCCGGGTTTCTCCGGCCTCGCCGTGCATGGCCCGCAGAACCAGTCTGTCTCACTGTTAACGCAGGTCGGTCTCGACGACGGCACGCGTTACAACTTCGACTACGCGCCCTCCGGTCAGGTGTCTGTCATTCATCACTACGCCGCAGACAATCATCAACTCTCCTACACCGCTTACGACTTTAGCGCGAACGGGACGGACTGCCCGCGCGTCGTGGCGCGGCGCGACTTCGCGGAGGATTGGAACAACAGTGCGGAAGCTCTCACCACCTACGCGGACGAGGGCGGCGGCGTGCGCGCCGCGACGATGCCGGATCGCACCACGGTCTATAAAGAGTTCTTTGAAACGACAGGCTGGCAGCGCGGACTCACCACGCGCACGGAGAGTTGGAACAACGGTTTGCAGAAGTGGACGACGACACAGTGGACGCAGGATGATCCGGCTCTCGCCTACCAACTCAATCCACGCTCCCTCGATTCGAGCGTTTACGATGCCGCAGGCAACCGCCGGCGCACGACCGTTGATTATACGTCTTACGGTCTCCCCGAGAATGTGCGCGAATGGGGAGGAGCTAACGGCGACCAACTGCTCAGACGCTCGCGCACTTATTACAACCTCGATGCCGCCTTTGTTAACCGGCGTATCATCGGGCTGGCCGCCGCACGATTAGTCTATGAGGGCGAGAGCACGCTCGTCGCCAAGACCGAGTTTCATTACGACTGGGGCGGCGAATATTTCACGGGGCAGTCGCCCTCCGTGCAGCATGACGGCGTCTCCTACGGTTCGGCCTACTTGACCGGGCGCGGCAATTTGTCGGCGGTGCGCCGCTTCAACAAAGACGCGCCGGACGATGCGCAGCAAGCGGTCTGGCAGCAAATCACAGGCTACAACGCGGCGGGGCTGCCCGTCTTCACGCGCGACGCGGACGGCCATACGGTGCAACTCGCTTACGCCGATGCCTACTCGGACGGCAACAACTCGCGCAACACTCTGGCCTATCCGACTCAGGCGACGGACGCGGACGGCCACTCGTCTACCACGCAGTATAACTACGACACGGGCATGACGACGCGCTCGCAGAATCCGAAGGGGATGGTCGTCAGCACCACGTATGACAGCGCGGGGCGCGTCGAGCGCGTGACGAACGAGACGAGCGGCGCATACACGCGTTTCGTCTATCCCGCCGGTAATAATTATGTGCAGAGTTTCTCGTTGATTCAGGCGGGAATGGAAAGCTATTCGATCAATGTGTTCGACGGGGCGGGGCGGGTGCGCGCCGCCGCCACGGGGCATCCGGGAAGCGCGGGCGGCTACAGCGGGCAGTTCATCAAGTACGATGTGATGGGGCGTGCGACGGCGCAGACGAACCCGGCAGAGATCACTGCTGCGTGGCTGCCCGTGGGCGACGATTCAGCCGGGTGGGTGTGGAACAATCAAGACTACGATTGGATGGGACGCCCGACCGTGACCACCAATCCCGACCAGACGACGAAAGAAATGATCTACGGCGGTTGCGGCTGCGCGGGCGGCAACACCGTCACACTCAAAGACGAGATGGGACGGCGGGAGCGCACGACGACAGACGTGTTGGGGCGTGCGGTGAAGACCGAAGACCTCAATCTGGACGGAACCGTCTATCGCACGACGACCAACACTTACAACGCGCTCGATCAAGTCACACGCGTCTTCGTGCAGGCGGGGACGAACGGAGCGGGTCAGGAAACTTTGACGACCTACGACAGCTTCGGGCGGCTCTCGACGCGCAAAACGCCCATTCAAACGAGCGCAACTGTCTACACCTATAACGCGGACGATACGGTACGCACCGTGACGGATGCGCGCGGTGCGGTGCGAACGATGAGCTACAACGCGCGGCATCTGTTGACGGGCGTGAGCTACAGCACGCCTACAGGCGTCACGGCGACGGGGGCGACGGCTTTCGCTTACGACGCGGCGGGCAATCGTCTCTGGATGACAGACGATTCGGGGCGTGTGGATTACACCTACAACACCTTGTCACAACTCACCAATGAGACGCGGCAGTTCGCCGGACTCTCCGGCAGCTACGCGCTCGGCTATACATATAATCTGGCGGGCGCGGTGGCGAGCGTCACCGACCCTGCGGGCGTGACCGTAAATTACGGCTACGATGCGGCGGGTCGTTTAAGTCAGGTGACGGGCACGCCTTACGCCGGTGTCACACAGTACGCCACGGCGATGCAGTATCGCGCGTTCGGCGCGCTCAAGTCGCTCACCTACGGCAACAATCAATCGCTCACACAAGTCTTCAACGCGCGGCAGCAACTCGCGCAGATGCAGATTGGCACGGAACTCTCCGCCGTCTTCGAGTACGACGCCGACGGGCAGATTCGCTATGCGAAGGACAACACGGACGCGACGAAGGATCGCGCTTACCAGTACGATCAGGTCGGACGGCTCGCGGCAGGGCTATCGGGCGCGGAAGCGCGCGGCGGCGTGGAGGCGGACGGCATCTATCGTCAGACTTATCAATACGACGTGTGGGACAACCCGACCGGGCGCGCGGTGAACCGCTTCTGGAGCGTGAACTCGCCCTTTACGGACACCTACACGAACAATCGGAAGAGCGGCTCAACCTATGACGCGCAAGGCAATGTGACGAGGGACAGTTTCGGAATAAACGGGCGCACGCACACGTTTGACGCGGCGGGGCGCAAGGTCAAGACGAGCGAACGAAGCAAGTCGCAGGGCGGCGTGCTCCTGCTCGCGGCGAACAACCCCGGAGAAGCGGGCGTGGCGGCAACGCCGACGCCTGCTCCTGAGTTGACGCAGGGCGACGGCGGCGGCGGCGACACGAACATGGCGCCGGGCGGATACGAGACGACGACGACGTTGACCATCGCGCAGAGCTATAACGGCGACGGTCAGAGCACGAAGCGTGAGGAGACGAGGTTGATGACGAGGCCGTTCACGGCGGATGTCAGGGTCTCGCGGGCGGATTACTACGTGCGCTCCTCCGTGCTCGGCGGCAAAGTGATCACGGAACTCAACAGCGCGGGGCAGAAGTCGCATACGAAGGTGTATGCGAGCGATGAGCTTATCGCCGAGCAGGATTTTTACGACGGAGGCGTGCAGGGGTTGACGTGGAAGCAGCGCAACCCCGGAACGGGGACGGAAGCCGAGCAGAACATGGTGAACGGGCAGACGCAGGCGCAGAAGAAAGAGTACGACCCGTTCGGCTTGGAGTTGGGCGACGGCGACCCGTACTTAAACAACTCTCAGCCGGATTATGCAACGATGGTGGGCGGGTCGTTCTACCGCAGCGGCGGCAACCCGTTCGGCAACAACGAAGGGTGCATGATAGATCGTCTGCCGGGCTCGTGTCAGGAAGCCATGTTGCATCTCAGCAATGGCAGCGGCGCGCTCGACCCCACCATGGAGAATCGCGTGCCGGGGTATGATTTCGTCCCGGATTACAACGACTCTTCGCAGGATTACTACGATCCGAATTACCGCAATCCTGACGGAACCAGAGGCGCGTTGATCGGAATCGTCGGCGGGCGATTCGTCCAAAACGGGACTTTCAGTTCTATCGCCACCACGGTCACGACCTTGCCGACACTACCGCTGACGCCGACGACGACGCCCAACTCCAACTGTATCACCAACGCTGTCGCCGGGGGGAAACTCGGTACGGCCCGAAGTCTCATACCCGAAGTTTCGGCTGCTGTCGGGAACCGCGGCCCCACAGGACGAGCCGCGCACGATGGAATACATATCTATGCCCCGCCGGGAGACCCGGCGGCAGTATCCGTGCTCCCGGCGATGACGGGGAAAATCATGCATAGCGGGCGACAATCCAGTAACCCGAACAACGTAGACTACAATCTCGGTCTCATGGATATCCTACTGAATACGCCGATCAACGGGCAGCAGTACGTGATGACGCTTAAGGATTTCAACTACAGCGGCATGCAACAGTCTGGAAATGTGCGCTCCGGCGTGTTAGGTACGGTCAACGGTTCCGCCAACATGTCAGGTGAATCAGGTTTGCACGTTACTCTGATGCCGAAGTCGGTGTATGACGAATATATCGGCAAGACACCATCGGCGAAGGCGAGAAATAGTGTGCCCTTCAAATCGCTGATGGATGCCGCGCGCGACCCGGCCAGCCCGTTCCGGTGTCCATAAGAGATTAGCGAGTGGCTGAACTTTGCCCTTGAGAAGTAGAGATAGCGAAGTAGAGATAGCGAAGTGGAGGTAGCGATGCGATTCAAAGCGAATCAATACTTAGGTCTGTGTTTGATCCTGTTTCTTTCCGGTCTCCCCGTATCTGCTCAAAGCGATGCCGGAGTAACAGCGCGGCTCTTTATTCGTTATGAACACGGAGCCGCTCAGCACAGAATCGCCGAAGACTTACTGACTCTGAAACTATCCGTCAACAGCGAAGCCAGAGCAAAGGTTGCTATCCGGGTCTGCTCGAAAGAGCCGATGGCCTTTGCACTGGCAACCGCCGGGGCAAACCCTTTTCTGATAGCTGACCGCTTAGTAAATGCTTATGCCTATTCACCGGAGCGGGTGGTGTTTCTGCGCTCCGAAGATTGCCTGTCAACAGATAATGCGTCCGAGCCTGTCACCGAAATATGGGCGATCCCCGAAGGCGGTTCGCTGCCGCCTCAAGTCGAAGCTCTGGGGTCGAATCAAGTCAGGCTAACTCCGTTGGGCAAAGAACAGGTTAATCGAGGCACGCGCGACTACGAGGCCGCATTGCAGAAACTTATTCGACGCTTACGAGCTAATCCATCATCGGCGGGGGTGGTCTTCGGATACTTCTTAGAGCGTCCCAGCCCTGCGCTTCAGCGCAGACTTCGCGAGGTCGCAAGAACGCTTGAGCGGAGCGGCTTAGCGCGGGGACGCTACTTAGTGCGACCAAAGGCTTGGGACGATGAAGTCTCAACTTACCCGCCGGACACGGAGCCGGAGTACCCGAGCCTGTTCGTGGTCGAAGTTGCAAGAAGCTGCGCGGTCAGGTAAGTTCCGCGTGGTCAATCGTAACTCTACGTCAACGCGGCGACGCACAGTTGCGGTACAGCGATGCAGTATCGCGCCTCCGGCGTGGTGACGTGACAGCAATCGCCGGGATAGGCTATGCTTTAACGGTTGACCGCTATTTGAAATCCGGGCAATATTTTTAAGCTGTTAGCGATGAGCTTTGAGCTGTTAGCCGATCCGGTTTTGCTAACAGTTCAAAGCTCATCGCTAACAGCTTTTTCGGAGAGGTGCAAGAGTGGTTGAATTGGCAGCACTGGAAATGCTGTGTGGGGGAAACTCCACCGTGGGTTCGAATCCCACCCTCTCCGCTTTCGTAAATTAAGAAGGACTGACTGAATGCAGGACGATAAACTCGCCGCCGACGAAGCCCGCCGCGCGATGCAACATGAGGCGATTAAGGCCGAGGTCGAAGGCGACGTGCAAGCGGAGATCGCCGGGCGCGCCGACCGCCCGACGACGCGCCCCGAAGCCGAGCGGATGGAACAGGTCGCAGGAGAGTTTCGCGGCAAAGCGATCAACGAAGTGGTCGAGACGGAGCGCGAAGTCGAACGCGGGCGCGGGGCGGCGCGCATCTCGCAAGTCGTGGATTTCATCTTCTGGGTGATCTACGCGCTGCTCGCCATCAGGTTCCTGCTCGCGTTGCTGGCCGCGCGCTCCACCGCCGGGTTCGTGAAGTTTATTTACACAATCAGCGACCCGTTCTACGCGCCCTTCAAGGGCATCGTAGCCGAGCCGACAGCGGGCGGCGCGCGACTCGCGCTCTCAATCCTGCTCGCCCTCGTCGTCTACGCCGTACTGCATCTGGGCATCAACAAATTGCTACGCCTCATCGCGCATCGCAAGACGGAGATTTGATCGAGCCGGGGCTGTCTCGTCTTCGACAACCCGGTCAAGACATAAAAGAGCATGAACAAACGAACGCTGACGAGCGGGGTGTTGATCTGTTTGATGTTGACTGGCGCGGTGGTGGCAACAGCGCAGCGCGCACGCCGCACGCCGCCGCAGAAGGGCACGGTCTGCGGCGACCCGACGCTCTCCTGCAAGACGGGCGAGATGCCGTTTGAGCCGCACGATCTGCCGTTTCGACTCCCCGCGCGGGCGGTGATCTGGGAGAGCGAAACGTTCTACGCCGTCATCTTGAAGAGCATCAAAGCGGCAGAGGACGACTGCCAGTTGTTCGTGCCGGAAGATGAGCGGCTAGCGGCGCAGGCGTTGTTTCCGCACCACAAGGTCTTCACGGATCGCGGGTGCGGCGAACCCGGCGAGACTTTTTACACGGGCACACAGTCGAGCGCGCACTTCATGGCCGTCTATGCAGGGCGGACGCGCGCGGAAGCCAACGCGATGCTGGCGCGCGTCAAAGCCACGGGCAAATTCGCGGGCGCAAATTTGCGCCGCATGAGCATCGGCTTTAACGGCACATGAGCCGCGCCCGTTTGCGCTTCGAGCGATGGGCAGGTTAAAGTAAACGACATCGAACACACCGGATGCGTCGAAAGGGCGCGTTGGCCGGGTTTGACAATTTATCAGACTTCGGGCTCCGCACAACGCTCGTCTCGCGAACTCCGCCAGGCCAGGAATGGAGCAACGGTAGCGTTGACCGCGTGTGTTGCGGGTCAGTCCGAAGTCTGGCCCATCTCTGAAAAAGAGTTGCCGCTTGAGAGCGCGCGTGAGGGTTGCCGAAGCGGGCGAGTTTGGAGCACAATCCGACATCGCCGCTTTGAGAAACCCGAACGCACACGACGAACAGCGGCAACTCTTTTTCATTTTGAGCCACGCATGAAAATCAACATCAAGCGACTCGACCACGTGCAACTTTGCGTGCCGCCCGGCACGGAAGACGCGGCGCGCGAGTTCTACGGCACGCTGCTCGGCCTCCGTGAGATCGAGAAGCCCGCCCTTTTGCGCGCCAACGGCGGCCTCTGGTTCGAGGTCGCGGACATCCAATTGCACATCGGCGTCGAACGCGACCAGACGAAGTCGAAACGCCATCCCGCGTTTGAGGTCGAAGACATCAAGAACATCAGACGCTATCTCGAAGCGAACGGCGTGCGGACGAAAGACGAAATCTCGGTCGCCGGTCTTGAACGTTTCTCCTTCTTCGACCCGTTCGACAACCGCATCGAGCTTTTAGAAAAAACCAACGGCCACGCACAAGCGACCACGACGGACAACTGACCGCTTTATGACTTATCAAGTCATCGCACGCAAATGGCGTCCGCAAACTTTCGCGGAAGTGACCGGGCAGGAGCCGATCACGCGGACGCTGCGCGGCGCGCTCGAACACGAACGCCTACACCACGCCTATCTCTTCTCCGGCGCGCGCGGCGTCGGGAAGACCACGACGGCGCGCCTGCTCGCCAAAGCTCTCAACTGTCACAAGTCCGAACGCCCGACGGCGACGCCCTGCAAGACGACCGACGCCGATCAATGCGCTTCGTGCCGCGAGGTGGCCGAGGGTCGTTCGATTGACGTGCTCGAAATTGACGCGGCCTCAAACACGGGCGTTGATAACGTGCGCGATTCGATCATCAACACGGTGGGCACGAGCCCCGCGCGCGACCGCTACAAAGTTTTCATCATAGACGAAGTGCACATGCTTTCGGGCGCGGCCTTCAACGCGCTCTTGAAGACGCTGGAAGAGCCGCCGCCGCGCGTCGTCTTCATCATGGCGACGACCGAGTCGCACAAAATCCCCGACACCATTCTCTCGCGCAGCCAGCAGTTCGAGTTTCGCACCATCGCCACCGTGCGCATCGCCGAACGCCTGCGGCTCATCGCCGACGCCGAAAAGATCGATGTCGCGGAAGAAGCCCTGCGCGAGATCGCGCGTGCGGGCGAAGGCTCGATGCGCGATGCGCAATCGGCTTTCGATCAAGTCATTAGTTTCAGCGACGGGGCGATAGGCGTTGCGGACGTGGAGGCCGCGCTCGGCATCGCGGGGGCGGAATTGCGCACGCGCGTCTTGCGCGCGATTGCCGAAGGCGTGCCGAAAGATGCGCTCGCCGTGGTGGACGACCTCGTGATGCGCGGGCACGACTTGAGAAACTTTTGCCGCGATCTGTTGTCGCAGGTGCGCGACCTGCTGGTCTTGAAAGTGGCGGGCGACGCGGCGGAGGCCGTGGACGCGAGCGACGCGGAACGCAAGGAGTTGGCGCGCATGGCGGGCGAGTTCGCCGAGTCTGATCTCGTGCGCTTCTTTCACAGTTTGACGGAGACGGAACGAGCCTTGCGCGAGGGCGCGGCGCAACCGCGTTATCAACTCGAAATCGGTCTGGTTAAATTGATCGAGATGCGCCGCCTCGCGCCGCTCGGACAGATTCTCGCACGCTTGAACGCGCTTGAAGAGGCTCTGCGCACGGGCAAATCTCCGCTCGCTACTTCGGGCGCGCCCGCTGGCGGAGCGGGCGGCGGCACGAGCGGCGCGCCGCGCGGCGGAAGCGGTGGGATGGGCGGCAGTAGCAGCGGCAGCGGCGGCCGTGGCGTGCCTCCGGCGTCGCGCGCCTCCGCGCCTCCGGCGTATGAAGCGATGCGACAGGAGGCGTCGCCGCCGCCTCCTGCGTCTCAAGCTGCAACGCCACAGGCAGACAGAGGCGCGGAGAAGTTCTACGCCGAGCCGCCACACAGGGAGACTCCTCTTTCGTCAAACTCGACGGCAGCGATGCCGGGCGCGGCGACAACATCAACCTCTACTTCTTCTTCTGCGGCGGACACACCTCCGTGGGAAGAATCGCCTTGGGACGACCCGTATTCGACGACGCCTCCGCCGCTCAAACTCGTGCCTCCGCCATCGCCGGAAGGCAGCAACAAGTTCGCAACGGCGGCGACGACGGCGGCAGCAGCGCGCACGACGACAGCCGCCGCGAGCCAGAGTTCGGCGGGCGCGTCTTCGGCGCAGACGGCGGGGGGCGGCGCGGCGGGCAGCATCGTCGAGGCGATCAAGACGGGGCTTGAAGACAGGCGGAAGCCTTTCCTCGCCATCGCGCTTGAAGGCGCGCGGCGTGTGTCGGTCGAGGGCGAAGAGTTGTATGTGGAGTTTGCGCCGGAGGCCAAGCACCTGCGCGAGAGTCTGTCGAAGCCGGAGAGCATGAAACTGTTGCGCGAGGTGTGCGAGGCGGTCTGCGGGCGCGAGTTGGGCGTGCGCATCGTGGTCAAAGATAAGAGCGAGAGCGCGGAGCCGCCCACGGCGCGCGACGCGGAAGCGGAGGAGCGGCGCGCCCTGCGCGAACTGGCCGAAAATCACCCTTCTGTGCAACAAGTCCTGCGCGCCTTTCACGCGGAGATCGTGGACGTGCGCCGTGTAGATGTTAATAAGCCATAAGCTATCAGGCGTCAGCCATCAGCAATAAAAGAACGCGTTTTTTGCTGACGGCTGACGGCTGACGGCTGACAGCTTTTTCCCCCGAACAAAGCCGCGCGGGCGCACGTATAGTTTGCACGGAGGTTGATGAGCGATGCGTGATCCTTTTATTGCAGGTCTTCTGAGTCTTCTAATCCCCGGATTGGGGCAACTATACAATGGGCGGATTCTAGCGGGCATTTTGTGGTTGGTCTTGACCGGCGTTTCCTGGATCGGGTCGGCGGGCATGCTCGGCTGGATCGTGCATATCATCGCCGCTTACACCGCTTACAGCTACGCGAAAGAACATCGGGTGCGCATCTAGAGAAACGGGCGCACGCGAAACGCGTATGAACAGAACAGAGGCACAGTCCGCGCATTCAAGCGCGGACTGTGCCTTTTTTATTCGTCGCCGCGTTATTCGTTGTCGCCGAGCGTGTTGAGGTCGTCGGTCTTCTTCACGGGCAGGAGGCTGCGTATGAGATCGTTGAGACGTTCAAAGTCAATCGGCTTGGTGATGTAGCCGTCAATGCCCGCGTCGTGTGCGGCGCGCTTGAAGCCTTCGGTGTTGAAGGCCGTGACGGCGACGACGGGCACGGGGCGCAGCGTCGGGTGCTCGCGTATCTTGCGCGTCGCGCCGAGACCGTCGAGGCCGGGCATGCTCAAGTCCATCAGGATCAGGTCGGGGTTGGTGAGCGCGGCGACTTTGATCGCCTCTTCGCCGTTCGTCGCCGTGACGACGCGATACTTCGATTGTTGCAGGTGCAAACTGATGATGACGAGGTTGTCAACCGTGTCGTCAACGACGAGCACGAGAAAATCCTGCGGGGCGAACTCCTGCGTGCCGGCGTCTGCGCCCTGTTGCAGCCGGCTGGTGGCCGGGGCGGCGGTGGCATGTATGTCGTCATCGGCGGCGGCGGATGCGGCGGAGGCTTGCACCGGAGAGAGTCCGACGGTTTCGCCACCGCCCACGGGCGCCGCCGTCTGGATCAATTGCCAGCCGCACTTGACGCAGAACCGCACACCGTCTGGATTTTCATGCGCGCAAACTGGACAGGACATCATCGTAGTATCTTTTCAGTCACACTTCTTTCGGTCACACTGGGGAGTTTTTTCTTCTTCCCAGAGTATCGCAGAAACGGGGCTGTTTTCGCCAATGGCGAGACGCGCCCGCACGTTTTCGCACCGCCCGCCGTCAGCTTGAAGGCGGGCGTTTTTTGTCGCGCGGGAGAGCGGGGGGGATGTCGCGTTCGTTGACGGCGGGGAGCGTGTCTTCGTCCTCGTCCGACTTCGGTTTTTTGCCGCGCAGGGCGGGCGGCAGTTTCGGGCGGGGGATGTTGATGGTGGCGACCGCGTCCGTGCGCCGCAAAATCGCGCCGCCGCGCCCCGCCACCCAAGCGGCAGAGCCGCCCCGGTACGCCACCGAAAAGAGCGGCACGCTCGTCGCGCTCGCCAGCGCGTCCCAAGTCTCGCCGCCGTCTTTCGTCTGCATCACGCGCCCCTGCTCGCCGACGATGAGCGCATCGAGCGGCGTGGCGACCGAGATGGCGAAGAGGTTGAGCTTGACCTTGCTCTCCTGCTGCTTCCATTTCAGCCCCGCGTCGTCCGTGCGCAAAATCAGGCCGCGCTCGCCGACGATGAAGCCGCGCTTCCCGTCTGCGAACGCGACGCTGTAGAACCACTCCTTGCTGTTCGTCTCGACGTAACGCCACGTCTCGCCGCCGTCTTCCGTGCGCAGGATCATGCCCTGCGCGCCGACCGTGACGGCCACGCTCTCGCCCGCATAAGAAACATCTTCGAGCCACGTGATCGTGTCCGTGCGCTTTTGCCGCCAAGTCTCGCCGCCGTCTTCCGTCTGCAAGATCGTGCCGCGCGCGCCGACGGCGAGGCCGCGTTTTTCGTCCGCGAAGTGGACGCCCGAAAGCTCCTGCGTGACGAGCGTGTCCGCTTTCTCCCACGTCACGCCGCCGTTCACGGTGCGCAGGATCGTGCCCGCGTCGCCGACCACCCAGCCGTGCGTCTCGTTCACGAAGAAGACGTGCGTGAGACGCGCCGCGACGCCGGACGGCCTCGCCGTCCAACGCTTGCCGCCCGAAGCCGTGTAGAGAATCCGGCCGCGCGAGCCCACCGCCCATCCGTGCGAACCGTCGAGGAAGAAGATGTCCGCGAGGTCTTCGCGCCCGCCCTCGCTCAAGCGTCGCCATTCGAGGCCGCCGTCGTCGGTGCGCAGCATCAAGCCTTCGCCGCCCGCCGCCCATCCCGTCTGCGCGTCTGCGAAGTGAATCGTCGTCAGGCGCGGCTGCGTCTTCACGCTGACGGGCAGCCACGTCACGCCGCCGTTCGCCGTGGCGAGCACCACGCCGTCGTTGCCCGCCGCCCAGCCGTGCCCCTCGTCTATGAAATAGACCGACAGGAGATCGGCCTGTTGATAAACTTCGACGCGCGACCAGGTCGCCCCGCCGTCGTCCGTCTTCAAGACCAGCCCGCCGTAGCCGACCGCGACCGCGCGCTTCGTCGCGCCCGCAAACGCCACGCCCGTCAGCGGCAACTCCTTCGCCTGCGGCTGGCTCTTCCAACTCGCGCCGCCGTCCACAGTCGTCAGCATCGTGCCGTTCGCGCCGACGGCCACGCCCGTCTGTGTGTCGCCGAAAGAGATCGAGAAGAGATGCGACGCGACGCCCGACGTTTGCTCGCGCCACGTGCGGCCGCCGTCGGTCGTGGCGATGATGCGCCCGTAGGTTCCGCAAGCCCAACCGTGGCGCGCGTCGTCTCCGGCGAACGTCACGTTGTAGAGATGATCTTTGACGTTCGTTGGCCGAAGCGTCCAACGTTCGCCGCCGTTCTCCGTCGTCAGCACGACGCCGCGTGCGCCGACGGCGAGCGCGGTGTTCTTATCCTTGACGAACAGACCGTAGAGCGTCGTGTTGACGGGCGCGCGCTGCGTCTCCCACTCGTAGCCGCCGTCGTCCGTGTAGAGGATCGCGCCGTCCGAGCCAATCGCCCACCCGTGCTGCTTGTCCGCCGCGAAGCGGAGGGCGTGAATCGCGTTTCCCTGCGGCAGCGGGTTCTGCCACAGCCAACCGCGCGTCTGCGCCGACGCCGCGACAGACGCGAGCACGCCGAACAGCGCGAGGGACAGAGCGACGCGCGCGCGGAAGGGTGAAACGATGTAGGCGGAACTCAACATGAATCAACGCCGGGGAGGGAACGATTCTGAGAGACAAACTGAACAAAAATTCCGTGTCAAACTTAACATTCTCGCGGGCGCGTTTCCAGTTAGCTACCACCGGATGCGTCAACCGTCTGCGCCGCTTCGCGCAGCACGCTTTCGTCAACGCGTCCGAGCGCGGCGATGCGGCGGGCGGCTTTGTCCACGGCTTCCTGCGCGTTGTGCCCGGCATGGCCTTTGATCCATTGCCATTCGATGCGATGCTGCGCGCGCGCCTTATCCAGACGTTCCCACCATTCGTGGTTCGACTTGCGACGGAAGCGTCCCGCCATCGTCTCCACCACGTAGCGCGAATCCGTGAGCACGCGCACGCGGCAAGGCTCGCGCAGTTGTTCCAGCCCGATGGCGGCGGCGACGATCTCCGCCTGCTGATTGGTCGCCGAACCGAGATAGCAACCGAAGGCGCGCCAGCGGTCGCGAAAGTTCAGGAGCGCGACCGCCGCCGCGCGCGTCTCCGCCTGCCCGTTACCCAGACTCGACCCGTCGCAGTAGATCGTGACCGACTTCAAAGTGTTCGCGCTCACGCCGTCGCCTCTGCCGCGGCGTTGCGCTCGCCGAGAATGAGAACGTGATCAACCGCTTCTTCAAACGTGTCGTCGTGCGAGATGACGAAGAGTTGATTGAAGTGGCGCACCTGCCCGATCTGGCGTGCGAGGTTTTCGCGTCGCTCGGCGTCCATGTTCACGGTCGGCTCGTCGAAGAAGGCGATGCGGATGTCCGAGAGTTGCTTGAGGAGCGCGAGACGCACGGACAAAGCCGCGACCATCTGCTCGCCGCCGGAGAGATTGACGAACGAGCGTTCGTGCCCGTTCTCTTCGAGCATGATCTCGTAATCGCTCGACCAGCGCAGCGTCCTTCCGGCGTCGCCAGTGATCTCGCGGAAGAATTGATTGGCCTCGACCGAGATGTGCGCGACATAACTGCGCGTCACTTCCGGCCCCGCCTTCTTGAGTATGTCGCGCATGAACTCGGTCGCTTCGTCCAGACGCTTCAAGCGATCCTGCGCGCGAATCTCTTCCTGCCAGCGGGCGCGCACTTCGTCGAGACGCGCGATGTCGGCGGCAAGTTTCGACGCCGTCTCGCGCGCGTGTTCGAGCTTGGCCGAAGTATTCGCTTCCGACGCGAGGGCGAGCGCGAGCGCGTCGCGTTCGGCGGAATGCGCGGCGCGGTCGTAAGCTTTGACGGCCTCTGCGTGTTCGCCCTGCGCCGCTTCCGCTTCGCGCGCCGCACGCGCCGACTCATCCGTCGCGCCTACGACTTCTTGCTCACGCACGCCGACCGTGGCCGCGAGCGATGCGCTTTCGAGATAGACGCGATAGCTCGGTGCGGTTGCGTCGCGGCGCGCGAGCGTCGCCGTCCACTCGGCGTCAAAGTTTTGAAAACGCTTCGACTGCGTTTCGAGTCCGGCGCGCTCCGTGGCAAGCGCAGCCGACGCGTCTCGCGCGCCGGCGACTTCCGCTTGCAGCGTCGCTTCCTGTTCGGCTTCGGCGCGTTTCAGGTTGAGGCGCGCGCGCGGGTCGTTCAGGGCGCGAAGGCGCGCGTCCGTCTCGGCGATGTCGCGTTCGAGCGTCTCGATTGCGCTTGCGTTGGCGGCGAGTTCGGCGCGTGCTTCCTTCCTGCGCTTGCCCTCTTCCTCGATCTCTTTGAGACGCGCGCGCAGAGGCTCCAACTCCGCGTAGCGCATCAGCGATTCGCGCGCGTTGATGAGGTCTGCGTCAACGCCGATCAATTTGCTGCGCAACTCGTCAAGCTCGCGGTCGTCTGCGGGGAGCGCGGCGAGTTCGCGGTCGAGCGTGGCGAGCAGAGACTCGCGCGCGCGGAGCAGTTCGCGTTCGTGCGCGAGTTGCGCGCGTTCGCGCTCCAACCCGACGAGCGCGACGCCCGCCTCGCGCGCGGCTCGAATCTGTTTTTCGACTCGCGTGGCTTCGGCCTGCACGCTCTGCAACTGCGCGCGGTTCGCCGTCAGGTGATCTTTGAAATAGCCTTCGAGCGTCTGGCCTTCGCCGATGTTCAAACAACGCTCGGAGAGGATCGGGCAGAGGCCGCCTTTCACTTCGGCACGCATCTTTTCGTCGCGCGCGATCTCCGCGCGCAGGTGCGCGGACTGTTCGGCGAGTTCGCGCCCGCTCGCTTCGAGTTCGGCGGCGCGCTCGGCTCCGGTGGCGCGAGTTTCGAGGTCGCGCACCTGACGTTCGAGCGTCGAGACGATTCCTTGCAGGCGTTTGATCTCGCGCGTCAAATCCCTGCGCTGGTTGGTGAGATGCTTGCGGTCGGTGGCGGCTTTCTCGGCGCGGCTGAGCGCGTTGTGCAATCCGAGTTGCTCGCTCTCAAGTTGCGCGACGCGCTGCGGCGCGTCCTGTGCGCGCTCGGCCTGTCTGAGTTGTTCGCGCGTCTGCGCGTGCTGCGCGCGCAAGTTGTTGAGTTCGGCGTCGAGTCGCGCCAGTTGCTCGCGCGCGGCGAGCGCGTGCGAACGCAACTCGCGCAGGCGTTCGCGCTCGCGCTCCAACTCTTCCTGCGCGCCCACTTCGCGCTCGATCTCCGCGAGCAACGCGCGCGCACGCCCCGCCGCTTCGAGCGCGACGGTCAGGCGGCGCACGTCCGCTTCGGCGGCGGCCGACAGACTCGCCACGCGGTTCAACTCGCCGAGCAGGCGGTCGCGCTCCGCGCGTTCCGCTTCAAGCCGCGACAACCCGGCGAGCGCGTCGAGGTGCGCGCGGTAGTCTGACTCGGAAGCCTGTTGCTGCTGTCGCGCCCGCTCCGCTTCGGCGAGTTTGCTCTGCACCTCGGCGAGCGAGCGTTCGGCGGCCTTGCGTTCGACATCGGCACGGTCGGCGCGCGTGCGCGACTCCGTGACGCGCCGCTCGGCCTCTTCAAACGCCGCGACACGGCTTTTGCGTTCTGAGACTTCCTGTTGCAACGCGGCGAGCGCGCCCGTCAGTTCGCGCGCACGCGCTTCGGTTGACTTGTGTTCCGCCGTCATCTCTTCGTAGCGCGCGAGCGTGCCTTCTGCGCGACCGATGCGCTCGCGCGTTTCGGAGACGCGGTCGCGGATCAAGTTCACCGTGTCGCGCAGGCGTTCCGCGCCCTCTCTGTACTCTTCAACTTTGAGCAGGCGGTCGAAGGCGGCCTTGCGCTGGCTCGACGTTTTGAGAAAGTCGGCCGTGAGCAACCCCTGCGGCACGCCGATGGCCGACTTGAAGAGCGCGGGCAAGTCCGTGCCCGCTTCGATGCCGAGAAGTTTGCCGAGCATCGGCGCGACGTTCGCCTTCTTCTCTTCGAGCTTGAGTTTGAGTTCGGGGTCGTAGATGTAATAGCCGTTGGCCGTATCGCGATAGACGGTGTAACGCCTGCCGTCGATGTCGCTCTCGAAGGTGACGCGCACGCTCCCCTTCTTCGCGCCGCGCCGCAGGAAGTCGTCCTTGCTGTAGTCGAGCGTGTCGAACAGCGTCCACGCGATGGCTTCGAGGATCGTGGTCTTGCCCGCGCCGTTCGGCCCGACGATGGCGGTCGTCCCCGGCTCAAACGAGAACTCGGCGCGCTCGTAGGATTTGATGTTCTCTAATTCAACTCGTGTGACGTGCATGCTCTTCCAGTGAAACTCCTTTGTCTCTTCGTGTCTTAGTGGTGAGTGTTAGTGGAGTAATCATTCACCACCAAGGCACGAAGAGACAAAGGGAAGACAGGGGGAAATTTATTCGACGTAGAAATCGAGTTCGCGCACGGCGGACGTTTTCGCGGCGCGATCCGTGACGGTGACTTGCAGCAGGTAAATCCCCGGCGTCATGCTGCCGAGCGGCAATTCCGCGACGTAGAAGATGCGCGCCGGGTCGCTCCCCGCCGTGAGCGCAACTTTGTGCGGCGGCGCGTTCATCACGGCGCGTTTGTCGCGCAGAATTTTAATCTCCAACTCGACATCCGGCGCATCGGCAGCCGCCTTGCGCGTCGCATTATAGATGTAGAGTTGCAAAAGCGCGTGCGACGAGCGTGCGAAGCGGCGGTCAACCCGGAGGATGTCGGGCGGCTGCGGCGTCGCCGTCGTCCCTGTTGACGCGGGCTGCGTGCCCGTGCGGCGGCGTTCGGTGACAAGCAGGCTGCTGAGCGCGAGGCGATTCGCTTTCAAGTCGGGCACTTCGATCCACTCGAACGCGCTGCCGATAAGACCGCTGTTCGCGTCGCGCGCGACGGCGCGCACTTGATAGAGACCGGGCGCGAGCACCGGGATGGAGAAGTTCGTCACGAGTTTACCGCGCGACTTTTCGGACGCGCCGTTCGCCGCCGTGCTGCTGTCGCTGCCGCCGAGCGTGAGCGTGCGCCCGTTGCTGTAGATGCCCTTGCCCTTGTCGTCGAGCACGGCGCAGATCACGTCAACCTGTGCCTGCGTCTTGCCGCCGGGCGCGTTGGCGGCGGCGAACTTGAGCCTGTCGTTCGTGAGTTGCACGGAGAGGTTGATGACGGAACCGGCCTGCGCGTCGTTGGTGAAGACGGGATACGCGTCGACGGGCAACTCGCGGCGCGCGGCAGGCGCGTTGAGCGCGTTGTTGAGCGCAACGTTCGTCGTGGTCGGGGCGGCGGCAACGGTGGTCGCGGTGGCGTTGGCGGCGGACGGCGGCGCGGTTGCGGAGGCAACTCGCGCGGAGCGTGCGG
>DASYMM010000243.1:0-6615 GCA_036009085.1 Pyrinomonadaceae bacterium
ATCAATCTCTCCTGCGAGCAGAGCCTCTTCCAGTTCTTTCGTGAAGACGCCTTTGCCGCCGATGGTGGCGAGCGGCACGTTCAGCAGCACGTCGCCGGAAGTCTTGATGACCTCGATACGTATCTCCGCCTCCGGCCGCAACTCCATGAGCCGCGCCCGCACCCATTCCGATTGCCACAGCGCGAGCTTCGAGCCGCGCGAGCCGATGATGAAATGATCTCTCATAAAAGAAGCGGTTAGCTATTAGCTGTTAGCAAGAAGCCCAAGCCGTTTCACTAACAGCTAATAGCTAACTGCTAACCGCTATTGGCTAACCGCTCATTCCTCTAGTCCGAAAGTGTCGCGCCACGCTTTGAGTGTCTCTTCCTCTCCGGTGTCGTGCGAGTGGCGCAGGCGGTTGATGATGGGGTGCGAAATTTTGTTGACGGTGGACATCAGGAGGGCTTCGACGGCGCGCTCCTGTTCGGGCGTCAAGTCGCCGAGGCGGCTGCGCTGGCGTTTGAGTTCGGCCTGCGCGATCTCTTCCAATTTCTGCCGGAGCGCGGCGACCGTGGGGCCGAGGTCGAGCGAACGTAGAGCCTGTTGAAACTGCATGACCTCGGATTCGACGATCAACTCCGCGCGCTCGGCTTCGCGTTCGCGCTCGCGTATGTTGGAGGCGACGACCGCTTCCAGATCGTCTACGTCGAAGACGAAGAGGTTGTCGAGTTCGCCGACCGCCGGATCGACGTTGCGCGGCACGCTGATGTCTATGAAGAAGGCCGGACGCTGCTGCCGCGCCGACAGAGCCTCGCGCGCCAACTCCTCCGTGACGACGTATTCGTTGGCGGCGGTCGAGCAAATGATGATGTCGGCCTCGGCCAGATGCGCGGGCAGTGAAGAGAAGTCGAGCGCGGTGCCTTTGATCTTTTGCGCGAGTTGTTCGGCCGTTTCAATCGTGCGATTGGTGACGAGGATGCGAGATGCGCCCGCGCTCGACAAATGTTGCGCGGCGAGTTCGGCCATCTCGCCCGCGCCGATGACGAGCACGGTCGTCCCTTTGAGCGAACCGAAAATTTTGCGCCCGAGTTCGACCGCAGTGAAACTGATCGAGACGGCGTTAGCCCCGATGCCCGTCTCCGAGCGCACGCGCTTGGCGACGTGCAGCGCGTGATGCACGAGGCGATGCAGGACGCGCCCCGCCGTGCCCGCCGTGACGGCGTTCGAGTAGGCGCGACGCACCTGTCCGAGCACCTGCGGCTCGCCGACCACCATCGAATCGAGCGAAGAGGCGACGCGAAAAACGTGGCGCACGGCTTCCTCGTCCGCATGCGTGTAGAGATGCCCTAAGAAGAAATTGTCGGGCAGGTGTCGCATCTCGCTCAGGAACGAACTGATGCGCGCCGCGCCCTCGTCGCCGTTCAAACTGCGCGTGGTCGCCAGCACCTCCACGCGGTTGCAGGTGGACACGATCAAGCCTTCGCTGAGCAACTCGCCGTCAACCAAAGTCTGCAAAGTCTCGGCGCACGCCTCGTCCGTAAAGGCCAGACGCTCGCGCACCTCCACCGGCGCAGTCTTATGATTGAGTCCGACGAGGATGATTGACATACAAAGGTTTCAAGTTTCAGGTTTCAAGTTTCAGGTCTGGCAGGTTCTTCGTTCTTTAACTTGAAACCTGAAACCTGAAACTTGAAACCCTGCTATCCAAACACGTGATAGCCGCCCATGAGGCGCGTGCCGAGAAAGGTGAAGATGACGAGGCCGAAGCCGGCGACGCCGACGAGCGCGGATTTGCGCCCGCGCCATTGGATGCGATAGTGAATCATGGTCAGGTAGAGCAGCCATGTGAGCAGCGCGAAGATTTCCTTCGGGTCGTTGTGCCAGATGCGCCCCGTCTGCTGTGATGAAAGAATCGCGCCGGTGATGATGCCGAGCGAGAGGAGCGTGAAGCCGATTCCGGCGGCGGTCGAGCCGATGTCGTCCACGGTCGTTAGAGACGGCAGGCGGTGAAAGAGCGCGGAGAAAGTTTTCAGTTTCAACTCGCGCTCCTGCCAGAGATACATCGCGCTCGCGGCGAAGACGACGAAAAACGCCGCGTAGGCAAAGATGAGAAACGTCGTGTGAATGGGGAAGACCCAACCGGCTGCGCCCGCCGCGATGGTGCCCGCGCGCATATCCGCGGAACTCTTCACGAGCATCGCCGCCGTGACGAGAAACGCGACGAGCGGCATCAGGAAAGTGCCGAGGGCTTTGACTTGGTAGCGAAAGTGCGCCAGCCCGTAGGCGACCACGAGCGTCCACGCGAGAAAGGATAAAGCCTCGCGCAGGCCGAACAGTGGATAGTGTCCGTCCTGAATCCAGTCGCTCAGGAACGCTGCCGTGTGCGCCGCGAAGCCGAGCGCGAGCGACATCAAGGCCACACGTTCGACGGCGCGACGCTTGTACGCGAACGCCAGCACGGCGTGCACTGCCGCGTTCACGTAGGCCACTAAAGCTGTGAGCAGGAGATAATTCATTGGAGGCGCGAAGGACACTCTGGAAAACTTACTGGCAGCATTGTAATTGATGAATGAAAAACGCGGCAAGTTCGCAATCCCGGTACGCGCTGTTGTCAGCCAGCGGCAAGACGTGAGAAACTTCCCGGCGTGCCAACCTTCCCGCTGCCGTCTAAATTTGAATCGAAGGTGAACGACGATGCCTGAACGCGCCGACGCGTGGCAACTTCTGTGCGAATACACCAAGGGCGAGAGCCTGCGCCGCCACGCGCTCGCCGTCGAGACTGCGATGCGCGCCGCGTCAGCGCGCTACGGCGACGAGAATGCGGACGCGGACGAATGGGGCTTGGTCGGCCTGCTCCACGATTTCGACTACGAGATGTTTCCAGACCCCGAAGGCGGGCATCCCTTCAAAGGCGCGAATATTTTGTGCGGGCGCGGCTACCCGGATCACTTCATCCGCGCCATCATGGGGCACGCGACTTACACGGGCGTGCCGCGCGACACGCCGCTCGCACGCGCGCTCTTTGCCACAGACGAACTCTGCGGCTTCCTCGTCGCCTGCGCGCTCGTGCGTCCCTCAAAGAGTCTGGACGACATGGAAGTCTCTTCCGTGAAGAAAAAATTGAAGGACAAGGCTTTCGCGCGCACCGTCAACCGCGAAGACATACATCAGGGCGTCGCCGAGTTGGGCGTCTCGCTCGACGATCACATACGCTTCGTTATAGACGCGCTGCGCCCCGTGCAAAAAGAGATCGGGCTGAACCGTCTGGAGCCAAGCTGACTAACCGCGTCGGCGGCGCGGTTTAATGAAATGATCGGGGGACTGGGGGGAATGGTGCGGTCGAAAATGAGTGTCACGGCGTACATCGCGGTGAGCGTCAAGGTGATTGATAGCAACACAGTCACTAGGGCTTGCAGTTTACGTCGTCGCGCCGTGTGGCGGTAAACAAAGACGGCTGCGAGCGTGATAAACGTGAGCGGGATAATGATCAGGCCGGCACCCAGGGCGCGTTGCGAACTCCAATCCAATTCAGGCTTAGCTATCCAGTAGGAAAGCGCGTGCATGCCGCCCGCGTTGACAAGGGCGGCGACGAGCGAAGTGATGATGAGCAACTTCCAGCGCACCGGGCAAAAATATCCTTCGTCACGCGCAAGCTTGGAGACTGTTCACGAGGTTTGTTTAGAGAGCAGCGGCGGAGCACCACAAAGCATATCATAGGAGAAAGAGGTGACAAGTGACGAGTGACAAGTGACAGGAAAAAGACGTAAATCGTGAATCGTCAATCGCCAATAGAGAAAGCCTGTCCTTTCTCTTCACGATTCACGATTTACGATTCACGGTTTTAATCTCGTCACTCGTCACTTGTCACTCGCCACTCAAAAAAATGGTAACGAGAACAGCACTCTTGTATCTGGCGCGGCACGAAGGGTTGAAGGACTTTGCGACGCGCTTCAGCCCGTTCAAAAAGATGACGACGCGCTTCGTGGCGGGCGAGAACATCAACGAAGCCGTCGCCGCGATTCGGGAGATCAACAAAACGGGCGCGAGCGCGTCGTTCGATCACCTGAACGAATCGGTCGCGAGCCGCGCCGAGACGGAAGAAGAAGTGCGCGAGTATAACCGCGTGCTCGCCTCGATTGACGAGACGGGCATCCGCTCGAACGTCTCGATCAAGTTGACGCAATTCGGCCTCGAAATTGACCCCGAGTTGGCCTACACGAACGCGCGCGAGGTGGTGGCGGAGGCGGCGCGGCGCGGCAACTTCGTCCGCGTGGACATGGAGCAGTCGAGCGTGACGCAGGTGACGATTGATATTTTCAAACGGCTGCGCGCCGAGTTTGATTTGAACACCGTCGGCATCGTCCTCCAATCTTACCTGCGCCGCACCGAAGCGGACGTTCAAGACCTCTTGAAAATCCCCGCGCGCATACGCATCTGCAAAGGCGCGTACAACGAACCGCCCGAAGTGGCCTTCCCCGATAAGAAGGACGTTGACGCGAACTACGTGCGCGTCATGCAGACGCTCCTTTCGAGCGGCACGTATCACGGCATCGCGACGCACGACCCGGCCATGATCGAGGCGACCATCAACCACGCCACGCGCGAGGGAATTGCGAAAGAGGCTTTCGAGTTTCAGATGCTCTACGGCGTCCGGCGCGACCTGCAAGTGCAACTCGCGCGCGACGGGTATAACATGCGCGTCTATGTGCCTTACGGCAAGCACTGGTATCCTTACTTCATGCGGCGGCTGGCGGAGCGTCCGGCCAACGTCTGGTTCGTGTTGAAGAACATGTTGAAGGGTTGACGCTTCGGAAGAGAGGTGCGCGATGTTTTGTCCCACTTGCGGCGCGGGCGAGCAAAGGGCTGACGCTTATTGCACGCGTTGCGGACAATGGCTGACGGACGCGAACGCCGCACAGGGGCACTGGCATCCGGTCTTTCGTCGGGCGCGAACGCCCGAACAGCGTATGCGCATGATGCTCGTCTTCAACGCGATGGACGCCGCGCTCGCCCTCGCCGCCGCGATCCTTCTCTTCAGCACGCAGGCCGGACGCAGCGAAGCACAGGCGCACGTCTTCATCGCAGCCGCTTTCTGCATCGTGATCGCCGTGCATCAAGTCGTCAGTTTAATTATCAATCTGAAAATACAGCGACGCTTGAAGCGCGCCCGCGAAGAAAAAGCTGCGGAAGCCATCGCCGAAGGCGCAAACGCCGGAAGCGCGCACGCGCTCGACGCAGGGGATTCCGGTTTGTTCGTGAACGTGCAGGGAAGCGTGACGGAAAACACGACCGAGTTGTTGCAAGCCGTCCCGCGTCAAACAGAGCAGAGGCAGACCAGATGAGCGACTTCGCATGGATACTGTGGGTGATACTCGGCGTGATCCTGATCATCGCCGAAATCTTTACGCCGGGCTTCGTCCTGCTGTGGTTCGGCATCGGCGCGATTGCCGCCGCGCTCGGCGCGGTAGCCGGGGTCGGCTACCCGTTTCAGTTTCTACTCTTCTTCGTCGTCTCGATAGCCCTGACCGCCGCTTCGCGGACGATCTTCACCAAGTATCTCATGCGCGAAGCACACGAAGGCGGCAGCTATAAATCGGGCGCGGAATCTCTGCCGGGACAGGTGGGAACGGTCGTCGCTTCAAGTCAGGGCGCGCTCTCCGAGGGCGCGGTGAAAGTTTACGGCTCGACCTGGACGGCCTACCCGGCGGAAGGCGAAGCTCCACTCGAAGCGGGCGCACGCGTCGTCGTCGAGAGCGTTCGCGGCGCATCCATCTACGTCCGCCGCGCCCCCTCCGAACCCGGCTGGCGTCCGAGCGCGTTGCCGGAAGGAAGGGAAGACTAAGAAAAGGTTTCAAGTTTCAGGTTTCAGGTTAAAACAAGTAAAGGGTCTCAGGTTTATCACACAAACCTGAGACCCTTTTTCTTCGGTCTTTAACTTGAAACCTGAAACCTGAAACTTGAAACCTTTTTTAAGGTATCGGCGAAGTGTCGTCTTCCGTGCCGGAGAGGGTTTTGTCGTCTTCGAGGGCGGCGAGTTCGACGATGATCGGGGCGCGTGCGGGGGCGGCGAGGTCTTCGCCGTCGAAGCGCGCGAGGACGACTGTGATGTTGTCTTCGCCGCCGCGTTTGTTGGCTTCTTTGACGAGTGCGTCGCAGGCTGCGGCGAGGTCGCCGTTGCTCGACGCGACGATCTGAAGCATCTCTTCGGCGCGCATCTTGCCGGAGAGGCCGTCGCTACAGAGCAGCATGATGTCGCCGCGTTGCAGACGGACGCGTGAGAGCACGGGCGTCAAATCGCTCTGCGCGCCGAGGGCTTGGAGGATGACGTTGCGAAACATGTGCGTCTCGGCCTCCTGCTCGCTAATCTGCCCTACGTCCACGAGTTGTTGGACGAGCGACTGATCTTTAGTCGCCAGCTTAATCTCGCCGCCGCGTATGACGTAGCCGCGACTGTCGCCGACCTGCACGAAGTCGAGCCCCTCGGCGGTCACGGCAGCGCCCGTCAGCGTCGCGCCCATGCCGCTGCAACGCGGGTCTTCCTGGCTCTTGCGGTGTATGGCGAAGTTGGCGTAGTCGGTGGCGTTTCGCAGGCACTCGACGAGCGGCGTGTTAGGGTCGCAAACGCCTTCGGTCTCG
>DASYMM010000244.1:0-7802 GCA_036009085.1 Pyrinomonadaceae bacterium
AGCGCGGGCAACTCTTCCGGCTTCACTTCCAGAAGCGCGGTGCGGCGCGGGTCGAACGCACGCTTGCTCTCGCCGCGAATGCGCCGGAGGGCTTCTTCGCCGTCCACCGCTTCGGCTTCCCCGACGAGCCACGCGCGCGGCTGTGCGCGCAGGTTTCGCAGGACGACGACGCCGTCAAATTCTTCTTCCATCTGCCAGCGCGTCGCGTCGAGAGCGGCGCGATCCAGTTTCAGGCGCAACTCGCCCGTCGAAGGCGTAGGCGTCGTCGCGAGGTTTGCGAACGTGACGACGCGCGTGGTGTTTAGTAAATCCAGAACGTGCGATTCGGGCGCAAACAGCGAGAGCGTCGGCTCGACGCCGCGACGCGGGTTGACCGCGTCGTAATCCAAGCCGCCGAGCGCGCGGCTGTAGCGTTCGAGCAACAGCCCCTCGTAGCCCGCGACGTTGTGCAGCCCGTAGAGCGCGGTCAGGTCATGCGCGTCGAAGCGCGGCGCGCTCGCGTACTCTTCCACGCCCGAATTCGCGCGCACGTAGACGCGGTTCTCGTGCGCGGGAAACTGTTGCAGGTAGCGCGTCGAGAGCGACGGCGTCGTCAGACGGCTCGCGGTCTTCGCCGTGCCCGGCCACCAATGCCTGATCAATATGTAAGGCTCGACGAAGCACGCCAGCAGCGCGACCGTTGCCAGCAATAACTCGCGCCGCCTGCACGCGCCCGCGCGCAACGCAAGAGCGAGCGTGGCGACGAGCGCGAGCGTGAAACAGAGTTTCCAGATGAGATATGAATTTTCGGCGCGCGGCACGGCCTCGCCGACATACGGCAAGCTGTGTGCGGCGCGCCACCAGATGAAGCCGAGTGCGGCGGAGCACAGCAGCGCGACGGCTGCGGCGACGAGTTCCGGGCGGTGTCGGTCGCGTGCGGCGGGCGCGGCGCACGCGCTGTCGGCGAACGCACGAAGCGCATCCCAACCGTAAGCCGCGAGCACGCTCAGGGCGAACGTCCACTCGAAGACGTGGCGCGACGGCCGGCGAAAAAGGTTGAAGACGGGGATGTGATACAGCACGCGGTAGAGCGGCGTGCTGTCGCCGAGCATGAGCGGCACTGAGACGAGCGCGACCGCCGCCCAGAAGTACACGCGCGCATCGGCGTCGCGGGCGCGCGACGGGAGCGCGCGCCCGTTCGTCGGCGTCCTGCTCCGCCGCCGAAGATGCTCTCGCAGCGTGAACACGACGGCGCACACGGCGAGCGCGAAGACGAGCGGCGAGACGTAAGTTGTCACCTCGATGAAGTGGTAGAGCGGGGCCGCGAAAGAACGCCACGCGGCTCGCGGCGTGAACGACGCTTCGACGAAGAACTCGTAGCTCAAGCTGCTGCGGATGCTGCGGCGCGCGGCGCGCATCGTCTCCAAAATCTGGAACGCGCCCACGCCCGCCGCCAGCATCATCCCGCACGCGCAGGCAAAGAGCGGACGCATCGAGCGTCGCCACCAGAACCCGCCGGCCGTCTCATCGGTTTCGACAAAGAAGGCGAGGCAGAGGGCGTAAGCCACGGCCAGCATGCCGACGAAAAGAAAGCTCTGGCCGTGCCCGGTCAAAATTGACATCGCGTAGACGAGAGCCGCGAAGGCTATCGAATGCGCGAGGCCGCGCGTGCGCGCTCGCTCAATCGCGACGAGCAGGAGCGGCAGCCACATCAAGGCGTTCGTCGGGGCGGCGTTCATGCCGTAGGCGTTGGTCGTCAGGCCGCCGTAAGCGTAAGCGAGTCCGCCGAGCAGCGCGGCCAGCCGCCCTCTCCCGATCTCGCGCAGGTAGGCGTAGATGAAAGCGGGCGCGAGGAGGAACGGCGCGAGGATGTAGATCATCTCGGCGCAGCGGCCGGGCAGGAGCAGGTGCGTCCACGTGAGCGGGTAGCCGACGCCGAGTTGGGGCATGGCGAGCATCGGGTAACCGGAGAAGACGTGCGGCGTCCAGAGCGGCAACTGCCCGGCGCGAATCATTGCCCACGCAGCCGTCCGCAGCGGGTAAGCCTGAAAGAAGGCGTCGCCGCCGATGAGAAACTTCCCGCGAAAGATCGCCCACCCGAAAAACAGGCAGAAGCAGGCGACGATACAGACACACGCCGCCGCATCGCCGCGCCGCGCCGCACACCTTTGCCTCCATTTACTCGTTTTGAGCGTCTTCACGTTCAATCATCAAGCGTGCGCTGCATAACCCGCTTTGCGTCTTCTTTGCGCCTTCGCGTGAGATTTCTCTTTACGAAAGAATAAACTCACGCAAAGGCGCAAAGGAAAGGTTGAGTTGTAGTTTTCAAACGCGCTTTAAGCCGCGCGCCGCCCGCGCACGGAACGCGAGGCCGGTTAACAGCATGAGCGTGAGCGCGGAGATGATCGCGCCGTTGCGTGCGGCGGGGGCGCGGTAGCGCATCTCCACTCGATGCGCGCCTGCGGGGACGGCGACGCCGCGCATGATGAAATTCGTGAGATGAATGCGCGCGGGCGCGCCGTCTACGGTTGCTTCCCAGCCGGGATAAAAAATCTCCGCGACGACAAGCGCGGTCGGCTGCGCGGCGCGCGTCTCAACGACGAGCCGGTTCGGTTCGTAAACAGTGATGCGCGCCTCCGCGCTCCCCGGCGCGAGTTCGCCGCCTGACAACGCGGGCATCTCCGCGAGCGCGACTTCCATAAGCGCGGTGCGGCGCGGATCAAATTCCTTTTCGCCGACGCCGCCGATGCGACGCAACGCCTCTTCGCCGTCCACGGATTCCGCTGCGCCCACGAGCCACGCGCGCGGCAGGGCGCGGCGGTTCTCAAGCACGCGCACGTTGTCGGCATCGTAGATCACAGACCAACGCACAGCGTCCAACTCTGTCTCAACCGGCGGCGCGTTCGCCTGCGACATGTTGACGTTGACGACGAAGCGTGCGCCGAGCAGATCGAGGACGTGTGAGCGCGCGTCGAAGAGGGCGCGGTTCGGCGCGGAGCCGGGGAGCGGGTTGGCCGCGTCGAGATTCACGTTGCCGAGCGCGCGGCTGTAGCGTTCGAGCAGCAGAGGCTCGTAGCCGCCGACGTTCTCCAACCTGTAAAGCGCGGTCACATTCTGCGGGTCGAAACGCGGCGACTCCTTAAACTCCTCCGCGAACAGATTAACGCGCGTGTAGACGCGGCTCCGCGCGAGCGCGGGTTCGTCCGCCTGTCGAGCCTGCAAGAGACGCGTGACGTGCGAGGGCGTGTCGAGCCGCGCCACAGACTTCGCGAACGGCGGCCACCACTCTGCGACGACGAAAAACGGCTCGACGAAACAGACGAGCAGGACGGCGAACGCGAGCGCGAGGCCGCGTGTGCGCGCCGCGTCAATCTTCCGGCCGCGCCAGATGAGCAGGGCGGTTAAAATTGTGAAGGCCGCCTTCCACGCGAGATACTTCGAGACGGGCAAGCCCGCGTACCAGTAGCCCTCGATCCACGCGCGCGGAACGCCCGTCGCCGCGTCCACATCCGTCACGGCGAAAGCGACGATCTGACGCCACCAGAGCAGCGCGGCGAGCGCGCTCAAAACGGCGAGCGCGGCGACGAGCGCAAAGTTCCAAAGAGGCGACGACAAGCGCGCACGCGTCGCCGTCGCCAAGTGTGCGCGCGTTGCCGTCGTCAAGTGCGTGCGCGTCGCTGTCGTCAGGTGCGCGCTCGTCGCCGTCGTTGTGCATGTAAGCGCGAGCGCGTCCCAACCGTAGGCGGAGAGGACGGAGGCGGCGAACGTCCAGACGTAGGAGAAGCGCGAGGGCACGCGGAAACTGTTGACGACGGGGACGTGATACAGCCAGCCATAGATCGGCGTGTGCTTGCCGAGAATGAAGACGCACGAGACGAGCGCAGCCGCCGCCCAGAAGAAGACGCGCACGTCGCGCGCGTCAGCTTGCGCCGCACTGGTCGTCGCGCTTGTGGTCGCAGTTTTGAATGCGAAGAGGACGCCTGCGAGTGCGAGCAGGAGGACGAGCGGCGCGACGTAGGTTCCGACATCGGCGAAGCGTCCCGTGTAGAGCGGCGCGACGAGCGAGTCGAGCGCGACGCGCGGCGAAAACGAACCGCTGACGAAAAGCGGGTAGATGAGCGTGCTGCGAATGCTGCGGCGCGCGGCGCGCATCGTCTCCAAAATCTGGAACGCGCCGACGCCCGCGCCCGCCGCAATCCCGCACACAGCGACAGCCAGCGGACGCCAACGCCGCCGGAGTCTCTGCCAGCCGTTTAACCCATCCGCGTCCGCGCCTGCTGCGCTCGCGCCGCTCCGCTCGACGAAGAGCGAGATGAAGACGGCATACGCGAGCGCGACGAGGCCGACGTAGAGGAAGCCTTGCGCGTAGCCGTTCAAAACCGACATCGCATACGCGCCCGCAGCGAGCGGCAGGCAGGAGGCGAAGCCGCCGCGCGTCGTCGTGCGTCGTGCGCGCTCGACGGCGAGCAGCATCAGGGGCAGCCACATCAGAGCGTTGTTGGGGAATCCGATGACGCCGAGCAAGCCCGTCATCGCGCCGCCGTAAGCGAAGGAGAGACCGGCGAGGAGCGCGGCGAGACGGCTTCTGCCCAACTCGCGCAGGTAGGCGTAAGTGAACGCGGGCGTGAGGAGGAAGGGCGCGAGGATGTAAAACTGTTCGGCGCGCGGCGCGTCTAGGAAGAGGTAGCCCCATGTGAGCGGGTAGCCTAAGGCCAGTTGCGCCATCGAGAGCAGCGGGTAGCCGGAGAGCAGGTAGGGCGTCCAGAGCGGCAGTTGCCCGTCCTTGATCATCTCCCAGGCGACGGAGCGCAACGGGTAGGAATAAGCGTAGGCGTCGCCGCCGATGACATACCTGTCGCCGAACAAAATCCAACCGAAGAAGAGCGCGAAGAAACACGCGATACAGAGCATCGCCGCCGCGTCCGCGCCGCGCCCGCGCAGACGACTTGCCAGCCACCCGTCCGTGTCTCTCAAACTCATCTCGTGTCTCTCAAGTTCATCATCTACGTTTCCTGCCGCGCGCCGCGTTTGTCTCTTAGAAACTGTCTTTAAAGCCCCGAAGGGGCGAGATGCAGAAGCTTGGGGCAACGCCCCGAGACAATCATGCCCCGTCGATTTCGTAAGCCCTGAAAGGGCGAAATATCGCCGCCGTGACCAACTATGTCGCCCTTTCAGGGCTAGTTGGCCGGTTCTAACTTTTACCCGGCGCGATGCGCCGGGCTATTACATTGCGCCCCTTCGGGGCTTCAACGGCCGCCCCTTCGGCGCTTTAACGACCGCCCCTCCGGGGCTTTAACGACCGCCCCTTCGGGGCTTTAACGACCGCCCCTTCGGGGCTTTAATACTTTTCCGACAGCCTCTTCGATTTCCCTGCTCTCACTTTGCGCCGTCTCCGATGGGCGCGGCGAGTTCGGGCGGCGCGGGCGACTCGCTCCGTGCGGCGGGTTCCGTTTTAGTTACCGCGTATAAATCTTTGCGCCCGCGATCCTGATAGCTGCGTATGAAGCGCAGGCGTCCCGTCTGGAGTCCCTGCCGGAGAAGCTGTTCGGTGGCCGTCGTCTCTTCGGGCGTCATGTGCGCGTAGTGTATGACGAGATAAGACGCGGGGATTGACTCAAGCAGGTCGAGAAGCTCCGGCGGCACGGGTCGCTGCTGCGACAGAGATTCGACGCGCCGCATGATCGGCGGGAGGAAACTCGACGCGGCGGTGACGATGGGCTGGCCGTGGTCGGCGGCGCGGATCATGTGCTCGAAGATGGCCGCACCGAGCGCGGGAAGCTCGACGAGTCCGCCGCGCATCGGCGTCTCTTTCAGGCGCAGGGTGAGTTCGTCCGGGTGGGCTTCGCCGCGCGTGACCGTGAGCGGCGCAACGCGCAACTCGAACAGGAGAGCAAGGACAAGGACGACATAGACGCACGCACGCCGCGCGCGTCGCCCACGCCCGCGGGCGACTACTTGCGCGACGGCGCGTGCGCCGAGTCCGGCGAGGAGCGCGAGGCCGACGTAAGCGATCATCGCCCAACGCGCGGGGATGCGCTGGCTTTTGAACACCTCGAAATGCTCGAAGAGGAAGCGATGAAAAAAGGCGTGCAGGCCGAGCGAGCCGAGAAAGCCGAGGCTCAACCAGAACGCGCCGAGCATGAACGTCTCGAAACTTCGTTCCGCGTCTTCGCGTGCTCCGAAGCGTCGGGCGACTATCTGCCGGAGCGTCGGCCAGAAGGCGACGCACGCGCGCGCGACGATTGCCGCGAGGCACGCGATGAAGGCGGCTTCGGGTCGTGCGGCCGTCACGAGATGCAGTTTGAAAATCCGAAAGTCGAAAGTTCCGTAAGCGGAGATCAGGAGCGCGCAGAGTCCCGCGCCGAGGGCGACGGCGTCGAGCGAAAGCCGCGCGAGCCGGATGGGCGACGCAAGGCGTTCTAACGGAGCGCGCTTGTTGCTGCGCTTGTCGTCGCGCGTGTGGTCGTGCGTAACGTCGCGGCTTTTATCGTCTCGTCCGTTGTCGTCTCTATCAGCTTTGCGTTGGCCGTCGGCGCGTGTTCGCGTGTTGAAGAGGACGAGGGCGGCGAAGGCGAGCAGAGGGAGGAGGAGGCCGGGAAAGAGTGACATCTCTTCGGTCGCCGCGAGGCCGCCCAAGCCCTCCCACAGTTTGAGACGCGGGCTGGCCGCGAGCCAGTTCAGAGCGGTCGCGGAATAAAATTTGACTTCCTTTGCGTCGCGCACGAACCCGTAGAGCGCGGCCACGCGGCGGTAGGGCAGGAGAAACGGAAGCAGCGCGAGCGACGCCGCGCCGAGCGCGACCGTGCCGCGCAGCCACAGCGCACGCCTGCGCCACGCGCCGTACCAGAGGACGAGAAACGCGCCGGACAATCCGAGCGGGATGAGCGTCAGGATAAACCAACTGATGCACGTCAGCGCGTTCATCAAAAACGCGACGCCGAGCCAAGCGGCGCGTCGCCACGTTAGCCCGCGCACGAAGAGTATCAACGCCTCGAACAGCAGAGGAATCCACCCGGCGAAGATGTAGTGCAGGTGCGGCAGGCGTTGGAAGCGATAGGGGATGAAGGCGAAGGCCACGCCCGCCACCCACGCCGCACCGTAGGAGGCGGTGCACGTGCGCGCGAGACGAAACGCGCCGTAGCCCGAAAGGACGAAGGCGAAGAAGGTGGCGAGGCTATGCACCGCGAGCGGGCGCGCGCCGAGGGCGAAGAGCGGGAAGAAGAGGAGCGCGATGCCGTAGTCGTGTTCGGAGAAGGCGAGCGTGTCGCGGTACGGATAAAAGACGGTCGCGTCGAAGAGGTGTCGCGGATCGTTGAAAGTTTGATGGTAGTCCCACCAGAGCGTGTAGGCGATGTTGTAAGGGTCGCCGAGATCGGAAACCGTGTCCAGCGGGTGACGCGCCCAAGGCCAACTCATCAACGCCGTCAAGGCGACGAAGGCGAGAAAGATCAGAGACTCACGCACGAAGGCTCGCTGCGACACGGACGCGACAAGCGCGCGGGCAAACTTCCCGCTTGCGACTCGCTCGTTCGTCGTCTCTGTCTTGCGTCGCTGCTTCATCGGATTCATGGATCGTTCGTAGACTCTCTAGCTCAAAGGCTCTCCGTCGATCCGTTTATGCTTCGCCTGACGCGCCGGTCGTAGAGCGTGAGGCCGCATAAGAGCAGGAGGGCGCACGCGGAGATGCCTGCGCCGTTGCGCGCGGCGGGAGCGCGGTAACGCATCTCCACACGATGCGCGCCCGCCGGAACCGCCACGCCACGCAGTAAATAATCGGTCGTATCAATGCGCGCCGCCTCCCCGTCCACCGTCGCCTCCCATCC